>CAYTDR010000614.1:0-5366 GCA_964436185.1 uncultured Candidatus Obscuribacterales bacterium
CGATACAGGTACCGGAGTAAAGGTGTGAGCGGGCAACTGATAATTTCTCGCCAGTAGTAAACTCAATTCAGTAGCCTATAGATCCGTGATAGCTTCCATCCATGTGGTAAGACATTGTTGGTGACGTTGTTTAGGAAAGCTGTTGTGTCTGAGAATTGGAACAATCATCGAGCGCTGGCTGAGACCGACACTGAGAAACGTGATTTCGTTTCTGCAGAGCAACACTGGCGCGCGGCACTCAGGGAAGCGAGCGCATTTGATTTGCTCGACCGTAGGCTGGCTTTGACCCTGGAAGGATTGGCAGAAATTTTATGGCACCAGGGCAAGTTCGACGAAGCAACTCAATGCTGCGAGAGACTCCTTGGAATTTACGAGAAGGTTTTCGGTCCGGAACAGTACGATGTCGGCGTGATTTCGAACAACCTGGCTATGCTCTACCACGTCAGGGAAGAGTTCACCAGAGCTGAGTCTCACTACAAACGTGCATTGCGAATTAAGACCGCGCACCTCGGCAAGGATCACGCCGATGTAATCAAACTGACGGGCAACTATGCCAACCTACTGAAGGCTGTAGGTAAGCCCAAAGACGCCGAACAGCTCACTTCGGAAGAGACCGTCATTACCGCGCGAAATTGGAAGAAGACAAAATACGACACGCCCAGCTCTGACGCTCCTCAGCCGAACAAAGACAATGGCAAATCCACCAGAGAAGCAGCCATCATAGCGGCGAGCAATCCGGTCAGCAGTAGCCCACCACCACAACCGCTAACGCCACCGAATCCAGTATCAGTGGCCGTAGGGCGATGGGAGATTCTTCGCAGGCTCGCAGAAACCGCCATGAAAGAGAATCGGTTCGAAGAGGCGGAGGCAATCTGGTTCGCCACGGTAAAATACTTCGAGCCTTACGGAGCAGACGATCAAAGACGACTTGCGTACACACTAGACGGGCTGGCCGCCTGCCTATGTGCGAGACAACAGTTGCTCGAAGCCGAGCCATTTTTCAAACGCGCAATCGACATCAAGGAAAAGAATCTCGGTGCGGAGCACATTGTCGTAGCTAAGAGTCTGAACAATCTTGCTCGGCTCTATTATCAAATCAATCGGTTCCCAGACGCAGAACCATTGGCGAAGAGATGTGTGAGCATCTACGAGAAAATCTATGGACCGGCGCATCCTGACTATGCCACCGCCCTGCACAATTTAGGCACTCTTTATCATACGCAGGTTCGTTTCCCAGAGGCAGAGCCACTTTACTGGCAAGCGCTGAAGATCCGGCAACGTACTCTCGGACCCGATCATCCGGAGACAGCCGGTCTGGCACGAAGTCTTGCTACGTTACTTCGAAGCACAGGGAGAGCTCAAGAAGCGATCAAGATCCATGGCGACGAGACGAGCGTCATCACAGGAACCTGGCGCGCTCTGGAGATCCCTGAAGACGCGCAGCTAACCACGGGTTAGTTGATCGAACTGCATCTTTGAGCGGAACCAGGGGCACATAATGATTCACGGGGTCGGTGCTCGGCTGGCAAATGGCATTTCTCTGTCTAATATCCATATACATTGATCTCGCCAATCTAAAATTGCAATTGCCGATTAGCCCGGTTCACGCGAAAAGTCCTTACTGTTGTGCCTATCGAGCGTTTTCGTCAATTTTTCAACAGAGGGCTGTCCGGTGCTAATTCATTTGCACCGAGGATAAGCGAAGTTCTAAGCTACGTTTAACCTTCTCTATTTGAATTCAAGAACACCTTCCCGAAACCAATCTGATCAACTGCTTCGAGCTTTTTTACCACAGTCTGTGACTGACGGATGTGCGCGGATTTCGATGCTCACTCAACCCGGACTAAGCAATTGGTTGGGCTGTGTGCATCTTAGTTCGTTCCCATCTGGCGGTTTAACCATCAACCCGCGAAAGGAGAAAACATGAACTGGCGAACCCCCGACCGGTTCCGGCGGGTGTGGTTTACTGCCGACACCCACTTCCAGCATCAGATGCTCATCGACACCATCAGGCTGCAGTATGCCACCACCAGCGATATGGATATGGATCTCATTCGTCGCTGGAACCTGACGGTAGCACCGGACGACCTCGTCATCCACCTCGGCGACTTCGGTATGGGTCTGCCGGACAATTGGGCGGCTCTCTGCGCTCAGCTCAACGGCACGAGGATTCTGGTGCGCGGCAACCACGACCGGTCGGTGGACTTCATGCGCGCTGTCGGCTTCCACGACGTCGTTCGCAACGACATCATCACCGTGGATGGCGTCCGACTATGGCTCCATCACTATCCGGCAAGGCGTCCAGGACAGACTGGTCCTGCTCGCGCGCCGGCACCGGGAGCCTACGACATTGCCCTGTGCGGACATGTCCACGACGCCTGGCGCGTCAACGCTGATGGATGTGTAAACGTCGGGGTCGACGTCTGGGACTTCGCTCCCATCGATCTGCCCCGCATCCTCGCAGCAGCCGCCTGAGGCTCAGAGCCGGTTTCGAACAAATCGGCTCAACTTCTTCACATGGCAATCTCTAACAATCACACAAAAGGGGGACGACATGGTGGAACTCGGTTACTTGTTGTTCGGCAACCCGCGTGGCTCTTTCGAGGTCAAGCGCCGCGGCTGGTTTCAAGATGACTTCTTCCTGTTCTTCAGGCGCGCCGGCTTCACGCCGCGAGGCTTCATGGCGAACTGCCCCAAAGGCGAGCGCCTCAAGACCTTGCTGACCGAATGCACCAACGGCTACGGTCTGCAGAACGACACGTTCATGATCCGGCCCTACGACTGGGACCCGGAGTGCAGTTGCGGTGCGGAAGACCACTTCACGGACTGGCTGTCGACCCAGAGCGGTCACAAGGAGGACTGCTACCAGACGGTAATGCGAGCGCGACAGAAGGCGGTTGTCGAGACGTACGGCGTCGCCGAGCTGCACCTGATCGTTCCGCAGGCCAGGTACAGCGAAGCGTACAGCAAGTACAACAAAGTGATGTACGAACTCGCGGCCGAACGCGGTCTGCCGGAGGAAGGCTGCGCGGTGCATTGCACCTGCGGCTTCAACGACGCGCAGAACAAGTTCGCCAGCGAACACGACCACAAGGATGACTGCCGGTACATCCAACCGAACTTCCGGCACAAGGCAACGGGCTTCGAGCTGAGCTGGTACAAGTACCCCTTCCGCAGCTCGACGACCAACGTCCAGATCAAGCGCAAGAAGCTCAAGATCATCCTCGACGACTGCCTCAAGTCGCTCGGGATCGATCCGAACGCGGAGTACGAGGACGACGGCGAACACCTCGAGTGACGTTGTCCGCTGTCTTTCTTCTTCTACAGACGCACGGCGGCGAGCCCTCCGTGCGTCTGTTTCCCTGTTCTAAGGAGACCCATGAGCGACAAATTCTTCCCGATCGACTCCTGCGAGCGGATCAAGACGCTGGCACCGGATGCGCGGCTGTGGGCGATGCGTCTCGACCTGCCGGCTCCGGCGCGGATGACGCACATGCCGTTCGAGACCGAGTGGAAACAGTCCGCCCGCAAGTGGGCGACCAAGACCGCCAACGACCTGACCGGCGACCTCACCCTCGGTGCCTACCGGCAGTTCCTCAGCCGCATCGGTCTGCGCAAAGTCCGGCCGGCTGCGGAGAACCTCATCCGCCGCTTCATGCTGGGCAAGGCGCAGCCGGTCGAGTTCAGCCTCAACCCGCTGGTGGACGCCGGCAACACCGCCTCGACGGAGTCGGGGATTCCGGTCGCGATGTTCGACGCCAGCCGGCTGGCCGAGCCGCTCTGCCTGACGATCAGCAACGGCGGTGAGACGTTCCTGCCCATCGGCTCGGACCCGATGACGCTGGACCCCGGCACGGTCATCCTCAAGGACCAGGCGCGAGTCGTGTCGCTGTTCTGCTGCCGCGACGGCGACCACACCAAGGTGACCGCCGACACGACCCGGCTCCTCATCCTGGCCTGCCAGGTGGACGGCGTGGACGAGATGTCCGTGAAATACGCGCTGCAGCGGACCCACTCGCTCATCCAGCGTCTGTCGTAAAACCAGGCCGTTGCCGGTGCGTGCTCGCATCTGCCGAAAGGCGGGAGGTTCAACCCTTCCCGCCTTTCGAGGCTTGGTTTTAAAAGTCGCTTTATGGTGTTCTATAGTATAACCGGCTCCTTTCGTTCGCTATAATGGCAAAAGCAAGGTTGTCAGCGGGGTTAGCTGCATGATTCTCAAACGATCGAAGAAAGTTATCAACTCCGTAAAAATTGCCACACCCTGTCACGCAAGCTGGGACGAGATGTCCGGCGACGAGCAGGTACGATTTTGCAACTCTTGCAGTTTAGACGTGTACAACATATCGGAGATGACCAGCGACGAAGCTGAAGACTTACTCAAAAGCAGCACCGGTAGAATATGCCTGCGCCTGTACAGGCGGCATGACGGAACTGTAATTACCAAAGACTGCCCGACTGGTATCGCCCGCGGCAAACGGTTGTTCAAAAGGAGCATTGCCAGTGTCATCGGGCTGGTCTCGTTTCTTGGATTCTATCAACCGGCACAGAGCCAGCCCGCCGATTCTCAACCAGCGCCCTCTAACGATGCGTTCAAGCAAGCAGAGGCACATCCATCAACCACAACAGCTATACCTCCGCAAGGCACAAAAGAAGTTCGCATGCCGGAGATGGGAACGGCCGGAACGGTGCGAGCTCCACATGTGAGCCACTCAGACATTTTTCTTTTCGCATGTGGTGGCATTGGTCTTTGTGCAGCGCTGTTCACTACAGTCTCATTGATCATCAAACACGCACCATTATGGATGATTGGCGGTTCTCTAACGGCAGCCTGCGCCTCGGCGGGAATCATCTGGATGGTTATCTCAGCTCACAATACAGCCCAGATAGTGCCCGCATGCGGCGTCGAGATGGGGGATATGGCGGCGCCGGCGCAACCCGATCGGCAATAGCCCACAATGGAATTGTCAGCGAGCAGGATGTTTTCTTTCAATAGTCTTGCAACCATCTGTGGTGAACAAACATGGAACATGAGTCGAAGATTAGAATCACTGTAGATGACGTTGAGCTGCGTGATGCACAGATCATCGACACGACGTTGAGCAACGTAAAGCTCCAGAATGTGTCCATTCGCAACGTCAGCATTCGCAATGTCACGCTGACAAATGTTGAGCTTAACGATGTTGCCATAGAAGATATCGAGCTTACTGATTCGGTTCTCACTGATGTTCGATTGCGTGATCTGTCGCTCAGGGACTTGAAACTGAGCAACATCACTCTCACTGATGAGATCCTAGATGGAACAGATTCGAGCAAAGAAAGATTGGAGAAACTAAGCTCCGTAGACAGCTAGAACTTCGGATATTACG
>CAYTDR010000615.1:0-5364 GCA_964436185.1 uncultured Candidatus Obscuribacterales bacterium
CATAGAGACTCTCAACGATCGAGTGCGCAGATTACCAGAATAGAGGTGAAGGAACGAGTGCCCGACTCCTTCATCGAGAAAGCCTTCGAGATCGAGCTTGTCGATCTGCCGGTCGACGAGCTGCTAAAGCGGCTGAAAGAAGGCAAGGTTTATATAAAGGAGCAAGCAGAAACGGCGCTGGAGAACTTCTTTCGAAAAGGCAATCTCATCGCCCTGCGTGAAATAGCATTGCTCTTTGTCGCGCAGCGTGTCGATGCCCAAATGGAACGCTACCGAGAGATGCATCGCATAGGATCAGTTTGGCCAGCCGGCGAACGGATTCTTGTCTGCGTCAGCCCAAGCCCGCTTGCAGTCAAGCTTGTACGGGGCGCAAAACGAATGGCCGCTGCTCTGCGTGCTCGCTGGGTGGTAGCCTATGTGGAGACTCCCAGCAAGTCTAAGCTCCCTGATGCGGATCGCCTGCGAGTGATAGAGACTCTTCGTTTAGCGGAGCAACTGGGAGCTCAAATTCTCGAATTGAGCGGCGAAAGCGTCTCCGACACAATTATCGATTGCGCAAAGAGGCTCAACGTCTCCAAAATCATTGTCGGCAAACCGGCGTTGCCCAGGTGGAAGGAGCTCCTCTGGGGCTCGATCGTCGAAGACCTGATTCGGAAGAGCGGTGCCATCGATGTATACGTAATAACTGGCGAAGAAGGTGCTGTCGTATCCACGGCCTCGTTTCAATGGCGTCAGTCATCGACTACTTCTGCTTACTGGTTCGCCGTTACGATCGTCGCTGCGTGTACCGTAATGGCTCGAATTTTATTGCCTTACCTGGCGCGCACCAATCTTGTCATGATCTATCTGCTTGGAGTTTTGCTGATCTCAATTCGCTGTGGTCGAGGTCCTTCTATTCTTGGCTCTATATTGAGCGTGGCGGCATTCGACTTCTGCTTGATCCCTCCTTATTTCAAGTTCGCCGTATCAGATAGCCAATACATAATCACATTTGTTGTCATGCTCTCAGTGGCGCTTTCTATTAGCACGCTGACTACGAGGGTAAAGCGACAGGCTGAGTCAGCGGGCTTGAGAGAGCGCAGAACAGCAGCTCTCTATTCGATGAGCCGAGAGCTTGCCTCCACCGATGATACCGCCATGCTGTTCGAGATAGGTTTGCGTCACCTTGGTGAGGTATTCGATGCTACAGTCGCGTTTCTTTCGCCAGACAGCAACGGCAACCTGGTCGCCACCACAGGTAAAGGCAGAAACACCTCGCCCGGTCTCGATCTGGCCGTTGCTACCTGGGTGTTCGACAACAAACAGATGGCCGGCCTAGGAACAAATACTCTGCCCGGCACGGATTCCCTTTACTTGCCGCTGGTAGGATCGACGCGCATGATGGGAGTGCTGGCGTTTAAACCGCTGACGGTGGAGAAGCTCTCGACTCCCGATCAGTTGCAGCTCCTGCAAACCTTCACCACCCAGATCGCCCAGGCCTGCGAGCGGGCGTTCCTCTCGCAGGCTAATGAACGGGCACAAGTACAGATGAAGACCGAGCAGTTACGCAGCTCGCTGCTCAGCTCTGTTTCGCACGATCTGAGAACTCCGCTTGCTACGATAGCCGGTGCGGCAAGCAGTATTATGGAAGCACCGGACTCTTTAGATCTGAAAGGATGCAAGGAGCGCGCGGCAGAAATCTATCAAGAGTCCGTAAGGCTCAATCGTCTGGTTACTAACTTACTGGAGATGACCCGGTTGCAAGCGGGAACATTGACCGTCAATAAAGAATGGTGTCCCGTCGATGAAATCATTGGCGCCGCCCTTAGTTGCATGGACGACAAACTGCGAAACAGAGAAGTAATCACTTCAATCAGTGACGACGCACTCCTAGTGCCAGTCGACGCTACGCTCGTTCAGCAGGTACTGGTGAATCTGATCGACAATGCCGTCAAGTACACGCCTGAGGGCAGTCCAATCGAGATCTCCACTATACAAGCAGAGGACTCGTTGCTCATATCAGTAGCCGATCGCGGTCCCGGAGTGCCGACCGCGAATCGAAACAAAATTTTCCAAAAATTCTTCCGTGAGGCTCCCGAGGCGTCGCTCGGTGCCGGACTTGGTCTGGCTATCTGCAGCGGCATTGTCGAAGCGCATGGAGGCACTATTTGGGTTGAAGATAACCCAGGCGGTGGCTCAATCTTTCGATTCACCCTGCCAATTGGGGAGCAGGCTCCAATTCTAGATATCGAGCTCTTCGAGGAGAAGGACGATGACGGACACAAATAGCCCCGTGGTTTTAGTTATTGAAGATGAAGCCCCCATCCGGCGTTTCCTTAAATTGGCACTCTCCGAGCACGGCTTCGCCTTCAAGGAAGCGCTCTCCGGCAAAGACGGCCTGCAAAAAGCGGCGTTCGAGAAACCTGATCTGATCATCCTAGATCTCGGGCTGCCCGACATGGAGGGTCTCGATGTCACCCGGCAATTGCGCGAGTGGACGGCAATTCCCATTATCATCTTATCGGCACGCGGCAACGACAAGGACAAAGTCGAAGCACTCGATGCCGGCGCCGACGACTATCTGACGAAACCTTTCAGTATTGCCGAGCTTCTCGCTCGCATACGGGTAGCGCTCAGACACGCCGCCAGGCTGAGCCCGGAGCCCGACAGCTCGCAGTTTAGCGTTGGTAATATCAGAGTCGACCTGCTTAAGAGACAGGTGCTCGTCGAAGACAAAGAGGTTCATCTCACCCCGATCGAGTACAAGCTTTTAGTAGCTATGATTCAGCATGCTGGCAAAGTCGTGACTCACAACCAACTTCTCCGCCAGATCTGGGGTGATGGATATGGTGATGAGAGTCATTATGTAAGAGTATTCATGGCACAACTACGGCGAAAGCTGGAGAGCGATCCGGCGCGTCCTCGCTATCTTGTGACAGAACCGGGTGTAGGCTATCGTCTTAAGGTAGAACAGAGTGAAACCGCCTGAGCTTCCCAGCTTTTCCGCAGCGAACCTGGTGAGGGTGATCGACTTAATGACTTCAATCTCCGAGTCGGCGGAGTTTATCACAGTCCTCTAGCCTTTAACTGTTAGGTGGGAAAACGTCCGATCAGCCAAAAGAACGACCCAATATCCAGGTCTTTCATCCAGAGGGAAAAGTGAAATCACCCCAACCGGGTGATGCTTGCACCCCCAAAACAATCGTAAAGTTGTTCATGGAGCCCATAGAAGCACCGACTCGCCTGGAGAATATCGTGATTTCGAATTCGCCTATTTCAGTACTGCTAGTGGAAGATCAAGAGATTTTGCGCATGGGGATACGCGCTTCTATAGCCAACGACCTGGGAATATCCGTGGTGGGCGAGGCAGAAAATGGTCAGACAGCCATTGAGAAGTTCGAAACTCTGAGACCGGATGTCGTTCTCATGGACATTAACATGCCTATTTTGGACGGTATCAAATCATCACGAGCAATCAAAGAACTCAGCAGGAACACCAAAATCATAATGCTCACCTCGAGCGAACAGGAAAATGACGTTTACTCGGCCCTGTCATCCGGCGCCAGCGGATACTGCCTCAAAGACATCGAAACGGATCGACTGTGCGAGGCTATAAAAGCTGTGTTCCGAGGAGATGTTTGGTTGGATGCAGGAATTGCCGACAAGGTCCTCAGACTCTGTTCCAGAGACAATCCGGCGCAACGCATCACGTGCGAGCCGGTCTCATTTACAGAATCAGAGAAGCAACTATTGACTCAAATGCTCATTGGTGCCAGTCCCAATCATATCGCCCAAGACATGCATGTATCGCCATCCTTCGCTAGAACCAGAATCATCAACGTACTTAAGAAAGTGGAACTGGCAACAATGAGTGTTGATTCCTCAAGCGAATCGTTGAACGATCAGGCTCGAAGCGACGGATTAATGGAGAAGTACGAGTTTCTCGGAGTGCTGGGCCGAGGTGGCATGAGCTTTGTGTACAAAGCTAGACACAAACTCCTGAACAAGCTCTTTGCCATCAAGTTCCTCGGATTGCACCTCGTGGACAGCCGCTCCTTTACCGCACGGTTCACTCGAGAAGCTCAAACGATGAGCGAACTCTGCCATCCAAACATTGTCGCCATTCATGATTTCGGATTCTCCATGGACGGACAACCGTATATCATCATGGATTATGCGGACGGTCCAACATTGTCGGAAGTACTTGAGCGATGTGGAAGTATGGCACCGGCAGAGGCTGGAGAGCTATTCTTGCAGATCACCGATGCGCTCGCATATGCACATCAACGAGAGCTGGTGCACCGAGATGTGAAGCCGGCAAACATTATCGTTTGCGAAAACAACGGCAGGACGACAGCAAAATTGCTCGATTTTGGTCTAGCACTAAACAATACAGATGAAGGGATTTCCCAAAGACTCACGCAAACTGGTCAGGTACTGGGAAGCCCGGTTTACATGAGCCCTGAGCAATGCCGAGCAGATCGAGTCGATGCCAGATCCGATGTCTATTCGCTTGGTTGCCTGATGTTCGAATGTCTCAGCGGCAGACCACCCTTTTATGGCGCCAATGCGATCGAAACCATGGCGATGCATCTCAGCGCCGATGCACCGGAACTCGACCATAACATTTATCCATCGAGCTTATGCGAAATAATCAGCACATGCCTGCAGAAAGATCCGAACGAACGATTCACTCACGCCGGAGCACTCCATTTGGCACTACGTGAATCGTACTAACTCTCGTCGAAGTCCGCGAGCTTCGCGACTTGACAGACGTTAATCAATCAGCATGGCTGGTGGCATATGTGGAAAATCCATCGAAACCGCCGTTACCTGATTCCGACAAATCACGAGTGATACAAACACTTAGACTGGCTGAACAACTGGGCGCGCATTCGAGTGGCACTCAGAAATGCAGCCCGGTTATTACCTGAACCAGGAGCATCAGTATTCACCGTCGGTAATATCAGAGTCGATTTGCTTAAACGGCAAGTATCGTGGACGACAAAGAAGTGCATCTCACACCTATTGAATACAGGCTACTCGTAGCCATGGTTCAAAACGCCGGCAGAGTAGTCACGCACAATCAATTACTGAGGCAAATCTGGGGCGAAAGCTATGGCGACGAAAGCCATTACGTTAGAGTTTTCATGGCCCAATTGAGACGAAAGTTGGAAAGTGATTCAACTCATCCACCTTATTTGATTACAGAACCAGGCGTCGGTTACCGACTGCGAGTGGACTAACCATCAAGCATTTTAGGCAGGGTGAGCGAACTGTCGAGGCGACTGAGTACAACGGAAATTTCATTTTCTCAAATCAACAGGCTCCTCAGTGCTGATTGGATGCTGAGACAGGTTGTTCCTACTTCTCAGTGTCCGTTCC
>CAYTDR010000616.1:0-867 GCA_964436185.1 uncultured Candidatus Obscuribacterales bacterium
CGCTCAAGGCACACACGAAGTACCTTACTTTCAACACAAAGAAGCGCCGGGAGTATATTCGCATAACAGATGACGTGCAAGAGTTCTTGCAGGAAAGCGGAATCAAAGAAGGGTTTATCCTCGTCTCGGCGATGCATATAACTGCCGGAGTCTATGTCAACGACTGGGAAGATGGTTTGATCAAAGACATTGATGAATGGCTGGAAAAGCTCGCCCCCGCGAACCCCGCTTATCACCATCACAACACCGGTGAAGACAATGGAGACGCTCATCTCAAGCGCATCCTGATCAATCATCAGGTGATCGTTCCGGTAACTGAAGGCAAGCTAGACCTGGGACCTTGGGAGCAAATATTTTACGCAGAGTTTGATGGACAACGGAAAAAACGCCTGATTCTTAAGGCGATGGGAATGTAGGAGGGTACGAAGAGTCGCTCTGCGACGAGGGTAACACGATCGGAGTTAATCACCTATAACGAGGCAAACATCAAGATGTCAACGAGAGTAGATGGAGAGGGAAAATTGGCTACATCCAGAGGAACAGCTTCTGCCCATAGCGCCTCACGCAAGGAAGCACTACAAGCGGTGCGTCATCGCGAGCCAGTGAGAGGCTCAGTCGATTATACAGTCACGCCCGTATCTGATTTATTCGGCGTCAACGTGTTCAATCGAAACGTCATGCGGACACTGCTTCCCAAGCCAGTTTATAAAGCACTTTTGCGCTGCCTCGATCAAGGAGAGAAACTGGATGCGTCTATGGCGGACATTGTCGCCAACGCCATGAAAGATTGGGCTATCTCCAAGGGTGCAACACACTTCACGCATTGGTTTCACCCGATGACCGGACAGACTGCTGAGAAGCACGACT
>CAYTDR010000616.1:877-5360 GCA_964436185.1 uncultured Candidatus Obscuribacterales bacterium
TGGTATCAAGTGACGACGGAGGAGCGATCCTCGAGTTCCCCGGCAAGCTCCTGATCCAGGGAGAGCCTGATGCCTCCAGCTTCCCCTCCGGCGGTATGCGCTCCACGTTCGAAGCCCGAGGATACACCGGTTGGGACCCTACCAGCCCCGCATTCTTGATGGAAAGCACGAACGGCAAAACGCTCTGCATCCCAACAGTTTTCTGCTCATATAACGGTCACGCTCTCGACAAGAAAACCCCATTGCTGCGCTCTCTCGAAGCGCTCAACAAACACACGCTGAGATTGTTGAGACTGCTGGGCAATAAAACTGCCAAACGCATAATCTGCACGGTCGGACCTGAACAAGAGTATTTCTTGATTGATGAGTCATTCTATTACGCCCGACCTGACATCATCAACAGTGGCAGAGCTCTCTTCGGCGCCCGCCCACCCAAGGGTCAGGAAATGGAAGATCACTACTGGGGTTCGATCAAAGAGAGAGTGCTGGCATTCATGATGGATGCCGAAAGTGAACTCTACAAGCTTGGTGTTCCCGTCAAGACGCGCCACAATGAAGTCGCCCCTGCCCAGTTCGAAGTAGCACCGGTCTTCGAGCAATGCAATATAGCGATTGACCACAACCTTCTGCTCATGGAAGTGTTCCGCAAAACGGCTCAGAAACACGGTCTGCGTTGCCTATTCCACGAAAAGCCTTTCAGTGGTGTCAACGGCAGCGGCAAGCACAACAACTGGTCCATGGCCGACGACGAAGGCAACAACTTGCTCGAACCAGGCAATACCCCCATGGAAAACACTCAGTTCGTCGTTTTCCTCACTGTGGTAATGCGCGCCATCAATAAATACGGCGCTCTACTGAGAGCCGGAATCGCCAGCGCCGGCAACGACCTGCGCCTGGGCGCCAACGAAGCGCCTCCGGCGATTATGAGCGTCTACCTCGGTGATAAGCTGACTCAAGTTGTTTATGCCCTCATCAGTGGTGAGAAGCAACTCAAAGGAGACGGAGTAAGAAATCTCCTCGAGTTCGGTGTATCCAACTTGCCTGATCTACCGGCTGACGACAGCGACCGCAACAGAACCTCGCCATTTGCCTTCACCGGCAACAAGTTCGAGTTTCGTGCCGTTGGCTCGGGTGAATCAATCGCCTTCCCTAACACCGTGCTCAATACCATTGTCTGCGAGTCCGTAGATTACATGGCTACCGAAATCGAGAATCTGGTAGAGAAGGGGCTGGATGCCAACACCGCTGCTGACCAGGTAGTTCGCCGCCTGTTGAAAGAAAACGAGCGCATTCTCTTCAACGGCGACAACTATTCAGAAGAATGGGTTGCTGAAGCAGAGAAGAGAGGGCTACCGAACCTCAAGAACACTGTGGAAGCACTCCCCGTGTTCGTCACAGATGAGACGAAAGAACTCATGAGCAAATACAACGTGCTCAGAGAGGACGAGCTCCTGGCTCGATATAATGTCGGAATCGCGGCATATTGCAAAACGATCAATATTGAATCGCTGCTGACAAAGAATATTGCCACCACCATGATTTTGCCTGCTGCACTCGAGTATCAAGGCAGAATCGCCAATACGATCGTTCAAACAAAGGCCGCCGCCAGCGGTATCAATCTCACGTCAGAGGAAAACCTGTTGAGAGAAGTAACCGACAAGATCAGTGAACTGAGGGTCGCTCTCGAGCGTCTCGATGATTCGATGGAACGCAACGATCAAGGCAACGGACACTCCTCCGAAAGCTTCATCCTGGCCAAGTTCTACCAGGAAGAAGTGATTCCGGCGATGGACGATGTCAGAAACGCTGTCGACTCTCTCGAGCAGATCGTCGACGATTCGCTCTGGCCTCTGCCTAAGTTCCGCGAAATCCTCTACATCTATTGATGTACATCCTCTGCCAGTCTTGATGGCACGGAGAAGGAAAACTCACACCAGACAGATTCAGCCACTGCGGCTGAATCTGTTTTTTTGAACCGCATCCGGTATCACTATGACAGTCAGCTAAGCTCCTTCATCGCTACGGGAGACCTGCTCCAAAAGCGCCTCCGTCCATCAATGATGTACCTTCCTCTGCCCGTTCTGAATAGCGACAATGAGCACCCTGCAAAGGCAGCAATTGAGTTTCGGTCTGTGGTATTAATTGAACCGCATCTGGTATCGCTACGACAGCCAACGCCGCTTTCTCTTGCCGGCGGGAACCGACTCCAAAAGCGACAACTCATGCAAAGCAATTACCTTCTCATATGAGCTTACACCGTGATCGCGAGCATGTTTGAGATGTTCTATCGCGCCCTCGCGATCGCCTGCGGTCGAGCGAAAAATGCCGCTCACCAAATAGGCATCCGTTTTCTCGGCATCGTCAGAAGCAAGATCAATCAGGTCATCAGCCGATAGGTCTCCTGATAGGCAACGCAGCACCGGAGCAGGCCACGCGGGCAGATCACGAAAGTTCTGAGCACCGTTTAGCAGTTTCGCATCAGCTTTTGTCTTCTTCGAGCGCCGCTTGCAAAGCATAGAGAAAACGAGAGCATTGCACGAATTATTCGGGTCAGATTCTTTGAGAAACAGCTCGTGCGCCTGGTAGAATGCCTGCTGCGCGTCGGCATAATGTTCCGTCAGATACTTACTCAAACCGAGCAGCATCAGGAACCTCGATGACTTCTCACGCTCTTGTTTCAAATATGCATCGCAGATCTCGGCCGCTCTTTCAACGTCTCCGTTGTAAATCAGCGTTTCACCTTGATCGACAAAAAGTCCATCGAGATCAGGCCGAAGCTCGACTACTCGATCGTAATCCAGGATCGCCAGCGAATATTCACCCCGCCGCCGCAAGATAAAGGCTCGCCTGTAATAAGCTTCGACATTCGCCGGGTCGAGTTCGAGTGCCTTATTAAAATCCACCAGAGCTTCGTCCCACTTTTGCATGCGATCGAAGGTAATTCCTCTGGCGACATACACAGTGGGAGCTTCCGGTGCTAGACTCTCAGCCTTGGTATAGTCTGCCACGGCTGCCTCCCAATCTCCCGTATGTGAATTGGTATCACCGCGGTCCATGTAGTTTTCAGGTAAGTGCGGCTCCAACTCAATTACACGATCGAAGTCAGAACGTGATCTCTCCAGCTCGATTCCCAGAACTCCCGACAGTCTCGCTCTGAATTTGTAACCGTCGGCGAACTGCGGCTCCAATTCAATCGCTTTACCGTAGTCTTCCAGCGCACCATCGTAGTCACCCGTGCACTCTTTGCCAAAACCACGATCGACGAAATTGACAGCGCGTTCCGGACCGGTTTCTACAGCCTGTTGAAAGTCCAGAATGGCTTCGTTCAATTGCTCCCTGCGCAGATAGAGCCGTCCACGACACCGGTATGCTTTATCGAACTTGTCGTCCAGCGTGATTGCTTGAGAGTAATCAGCAAGCGCACCGTCCAGATCGTTTCCGACCTCCTTGAAGAACCCCCTGGATATGTAGGTATCGGCCTGCTCGCCGTCGAGCTCCAGGACGCGAGTGAACTCTTCAGCGGCTTTGTCGTACTGGCCGAGCTCGGCATACAGTCGGCCTCTGTATCGGTAAGCTTCGGAATAGTCGGGAGAAATGTCGACGGCTCTGGAATAGTTGGCCATAGCAGACGGAAAGTCATGCATGCATTCGTTGATAGAACCAAGTGCGACGTAGCTTTCCGCCCGCTCGCCATCAAGCTCCATGATTCGGTTGTAGTCAGCCAGAGACTCCTGCAGCCGGTTAATCTCGAGAAACACACGAGCACGACAACTTAACGCCTCAGTCAATTGCGAATCAATCTCCAGCGCCTTTGTATAGTCACTCACCGCTCCAGGATAGTCTTTCAAACACTCCTTAACGGTGCCTCGAGTGACATAGTTGTCGGCGACATCTGATTCCAGCTCTATCGCCTTATCAAAATCAAAAAGGGATTCTTCGTATTTTTCCAAATGGGCCAACAACTTGCCTCGATATTTGAAAGCCTCGAGGAAGCCCGCATCCTTGCCGAGCGCAGTTGAGTAATCATCGAGCGCACCACTAAAATCTTTCGAGAATTGCCTGACAAGAGCTCTATCCAGATAACTTTCGGCCGTATTGGGTTCAAGTGAAACGGCTCGGTCCAGGTCTCGCAGTGCAGCTACGAACGAACCCGAGCGCGCGAACAATCTCCCGCGCCTTTTATAAGCTCCGGCAAATTGCTCATCGAGCGAAACTGCCGTGCTGAAATCATCAAGAGCGGCCTGATCATCCTCTCGGCATTCGTGAATAGTTCCTCTGATCACATAGTTTTCTGCCACATCTGGCTCCAGTCCTACAACCATGTTGAAATCCATCAGTGATTTCTCGAACTGTTCCATCTGGGCAAGAATGTTGGCCCGTGCTTTGAAGCCCTCAGCGGAGTCCGGATTTTTCGCAATCGCTTGCGTGTAGTCAGCGATAGCACCAGCATTGTCTCCAAGCGCTTCTTTCACAGAACCTCTGG
>CAYTDR010000617.1:0-5346 GCA_964436185.1 uncultured Candidatus Obscuribacterales bacterium
AAATGTTTCGATGCGTCTTATCGATGATGGCAGCGGCACAGGCACCAGCCAGGGGCGACTGCAACCAGATCACGTACTCGGGAAGAGGCAATCCTACGCCCTTGTATATGTTTTCGAAGGCAGAGCGAATTGCCTCGGCATCGAATCGCGCGCAAGAAAGAGCAACATCTCGCCATTGCTGTTTGTGATTGTCTAGGTCGGGCAGCAGTTGGTCCAGCATTGACAAGGAACCTGACATGATGACTTTGATTTACCCCAGATGATAAACGCATTTCCGCAGGATTGCACACGAACTGATTAATGGCAATCCGACATTCGACAGAGGTTCCAGAGACTCTCAAAGTGACATCAAGGCATCACGTGATCAGTCTTCATCCTCGTCCTCTTCCGTCTCTGCGGGCTCTACAACGGGATCTTCATCACTGGCAGATTCAACATCATCGATACTGACCATGCGATTCAGCCGGTTAAAATCGGATGCCTTCAGATCCTGCAAAAAGTCCTTGAACTCTTCCTCGTCTGGCTCGTCAACGCTTTCCTCTTCACCAAGGGCACCCTCTGCGCCTTTCTTTTCCACGACCAGCGGCACGGAGTTGGCATCATATGCGCTCTCCGACATAAACATAGGTGCTTCCGATTTGATTGCTATGGCGATAGCATCGAACGGTCTGGCATCAAGAGATATCGGTTCAGTCCCGCTTCGATCTTTCAAACCGCTCATTTCTACCGACGCAATATATGACCCGGAGTCAGCCAGATCGATTTCAACTTTATGCACCTTATGATGAAGGTCTCCAATAATGTTCATCATCAAGTCATGTGTCATCGGTCGGGGCATTTTTCGCTTTTGCAGCAGACGAATAACGGTGATCCCTTCATTGATATCAATTGGAATCGGAACCACATTGCGTGCACCTTCCCGACTCAGTATGACAGCCGCCACATCGTTGGCTTCGTCAAAGGCTATACCGAGCACAGAAACTTCTTTCATTAAAGGTGCTACCTGCTTTCTGCGGATGCCACTGAAAAACTTCCTCACTTGTGATCGGGGCGTAAAGGGTGTTCTAACAACTCGCGGGCTCTTGTGACAAACCAGGACGGAATTCAACTCTTCAGCAATCATAGAGGTCTGGTAACAAACTCTGACACCTGAAGCCGATGCGTCGCATCGTAGATCTTTTCCATCCGCTTAAGGAGCGGGTATCGACGACTGGTACGAAAAACACAAGCCTTAAGACTCCCTTTTAAATATAGCACCCGTCGGTAACGTCCACAACCGATTCGCAGCGCAAGTCAAGACGCTTGGGGTTTATCGGCCAACTCTGGCGCAATCTCTGCGCAACAGCAGGTGAAGTGTATGCATGGCGCACTCTTACCGGTCAACCTTGCGGATCTGCGGCGAAGCGCAAAATCTCATGCTTGGAACTCTCACTCTGCACACGCGGCACTGCCCGGATCTGCTGTAACAATGTGTGCATAGCGTTGTCTTTACTGTGCATTGCCACCAATAGGATTGAGGAGGCTGCACAGTTTGAATATTGACACTACATTTAATATTCCCGAGTCTCATTCAAAAAACATCACTGGCGTGCGAAATTCGCGGCTCGACTGTGTTTTAGCGTGTAGACAGTAGATTTGCAACTGTCCAGAATGATATCAAAATGCATAGTGAATGATACGGCACGACCCACGGTCGCTATCCTTCATGAGAGTAGACCAGCGCACTCTCTTAATGGCGACAGTTACTATCGAGAATTCCAGGGCAAAATGTTAGAGAACGCGAATTCCATTCAAGCTCGAACTACAAGCGATAATGAGACATCGATCGATTGGCTGATGAACGATGGTCAACATACTATAATTGATGACACACCACTGAACGATGTGGGCACAGAGTCGCAAGATGATAGCGCAGACTGTTCGCTTGACGAGTTTCGCACAGGGGACAGCTCGCAGCTGGAGCAAGCTTCCGGAATTTTATCATCGTCGACGAAACCCCTTTTGATTCCCAATCTCGTACTTTTCTGCAATCTCTCGGATGCTGAAGAAGAAGATGAAGAAGAAGAAGTTACACGAACTGACGATGAAGAGAGGAATGAATGTCAGCCTGAAAACCCGCGCCCCACACCACCTGGCACTGGCGGCGACCAACCGGGTAGTACCACGGGTGGAGAACAAGATAGAGCTCGTCGCATCGCCGACTTCGATACCAACTTCCGCACAGCTCTCGCCAACTCGGATACACAGCTGCAAGCAGCTTCCCGCGCCACTACATCGGCGAGAAACAACCTGCAGTCTTCTCAGGCTGATTCAATCAATCTAGATCAAAGTATCGGAGTGGCTAGACTGGCACTCGAGCAAGCGCGCGCCAACAACAGACCGGAGCAGATCAGGCGCGGCGAGGAAGAAGAGCGCAGGCTTACAAGACTTGCCGAGGCCGCCGATACAAGAGACAGAACACTGATCGAGCATATGCCGAACAGGGAACGGGACTTAAGAGCGTTCCGAGCAGTCTATCTTATTTCGAGCGGAACGGATGAAAACATCCGCCAAGGTGAGCGCCAACTGGTGGAACTCGTGCGTGACAATCCGTCGCTGCAGTTAGCGCCGGAATTCCGCAATCTGATTTTGCGAGGCTACGCTGAAATGGCGGCAGCGCGGAATGTTCGCGAGCTGCCGAACTGGACAAGCAATCTTACTATCAATGACTTGACTGCACGCGCCACACCCGCTGCACCGCAAGCGCGGCCTCAGGCTGGCGATGCGCCCGCAGGCGGACAGCAAGGCAATCAGGGACAGGCAGGCGCGGACGCACGAGCGCCGCAGAGAACTGCCAGAGAACTATTGCAAAACGCTTCCGAGACCTATTTCGAGCATGGATTCGAGCGAGCCAGGCCGCTCTTCGACCAGGCTCACCAGGCGGCCCAGAGAACCGAGCGAACACACGAGAGTGAGCGCCTCGAGGCCTTTATTCAGACTATGCGGCACGACTCCACAATAGCTCAAAGAGAGCTCGCCAATCAGAACGTCGAGCAACTGGTAGAAGAGCGAACAGACACATACGAACGCGAGCAAGCTGCCGTCGGAAGAGCGCGAACATCCACAGGTGAAAGGATCTCAATCGGCGCTAATATCGCCTTCGCCAGGATTGCTTCCGGAGACCCCTTGCGTCTTGCTGAAGGCAGAGCCGAGCTGCTGCGTTTGATCGACGAGAAACCGTCCCTTCAATTCGACGAGCAGTTTCGCCAGTCTTGCCGGAACGCATTCCTCGCCAACGAGGAAAGGCGAGTGCAAGTTGCAGCAGCCCCAGCCCAGGACAATCCCCCGCCAGCAGGCAACAATCCCGCTGCTAACCCCGGTGCTAATACCGCCAACAATACCACTCCTCGATTTGCCGAACTCGATCTGACGCGAAATTTCGGAGTGCCGGAGATCGATAATGAAGAGCAAGGCGGCGCCTATACCAGCGATATAGCAACCAACGTTGCGTTGGGAGCGCTTGGTCTGGCGATGGCATTTCAATCATTCATGCAGATAAGAAACAGGATCCACGCATCCCTGGTTACGCGCGATTCGGTTCGTGCGGCTCACGAGCTTCGTCCCATTGAAGGACTGGGCAACAATCCAACCATCGAGCGGCAAACGGCACCAGGAGAAAGCGTGCGTTTCCAGGTGAGAGGGGAAGCAAGAGATGGGCGTGTGGTGCTTCAACGCACCGGAGCGTCGCAAGACAACTTGAGAGTAGTTCAACCGGAAGGCACCTTCAGACCCAGTAGCGGCGAGTACTCCAACTACACTCCTTTCGAAGTAGAAGGAAGGCGGTATTATGCCGATCGAGAAGGCACCGCATTTGAATACAGTCGCGGCAGACTGGTGGAGACTGCACAATCTCGTCAGTTGAGTTTGGTACCGCAGAGCCAGCTAGAGGCGTCGAGGAGAGCGGCTCAAGCAGGGCAGGGTGCAGAGAACGGCAACGCGGGAGAACGAGCCACTGTCGAACGAGAGACGAGAGATTTCGTCAGATCCGCTACTGAAGCACTTTCCAGGACCACAAGTTCCCCAAGACGTCTCGAGCAACTGAACCGCTCTCTCAATAGAATTGCCGGACTGCCGCATGCAGACAGGCAAGCGGCCATGGAGCAGGTCGTCCGTGAATTAGGGACCAGAGGCATTGAAGCGACCTTTACTAATCCCAACACCAACGGTCCAAACGGACTGCCGGAGCTGAGGCTCGATCTCAAGGTCGCCAACTCGAGTTCACGACTGGTTCTGACAACAAGCGGCGCAGCTAGAGTAGAACGACTCAACTCCAGGGGCGAAGTCACGAGAACTTATCAGGAGCCCGCCAGAGCAGCAGATGAGCTGACCACTCTCGAGAGAGCAAGCGCACGCGCCGCCAGGAATGGTGGCAACGCCGAAAACGGTAGCACACCAGGTCAAGGAAGTCGTACTCCGGCACCGGAAACAGCACCTCCAGATAACACCGGCGGTGATGGCAACCGAGAGGGAAGAACAGAAGGACGCCCTGGCGGCGGCACCACGGAAGGTGCCACCGAAGCGGGGGCAGCAGCCCGCACCGCCGAAAACCGAGTTCTGGATATGCTGAGAACTACGGTCCAAGAGCTGTTTCCCGGGCGAAGAGCAGGAAGTCTCGGTCCGTCCGAGGTCGCCGTCGCCTTCCAACTGTTAAGCAACAGGTTGAACGCCGGCGGAAACGAAGCTGTTTCAGTCGCCGGGCAGCAGCTCACGGCTCAAGAAGCGAGAGACCTGGCTGCAACGGGCACGCGCCTTGCCACCGAGTTCAGAGCTGGCACTACAGATGGTGCACAACCGACCGTGAGAGCAGCTGCCGAGAGAGTCAGAACTCATCTCGGTACGACGGCACAGCCTGCTGAAGCTGCATTGCCAGTGTGGGAGAGCGGTGCGGCTGCACTATCCGAGCTGGGACAAGGACGCACCATAATAGAACAAACAGCATCCGGAGTCGATCGCCGCCGATACGGAAATGCCGGAGAGGAGTGGTCGAGAGATCGACTGCCTACCGAAAGAGAGATCGAAAGAGTACTGCAAGAACGAATTCGAGAGATGGAATCCGACTTCGAGCGGCGTCAACGAGACAACCGGCCGGTTACAGCAGAAGAGAGAGCGACTCTCGAGACGCTTCGCGCCATCGAGCGGGCCGGTGCCAGAGAGGGCTATGCAGGTATAAGAAGCGCTGCGGAGCCACTTTTCGGTAGATTGAGATCTCGAGCCGGAACAGCAATCGGTATTGGAATCGTTGTATCGGCAGCGCTCGGTTGGTATATCCGAAGTCAGAACAACGGTGTCAGACCAAGAGGTCTGGAG
>CAYTDR010000618.1:0-5344 GCA_964436185.1 uncultured Candidatus Obscuribacterales bacterium
AGTAGAATTCATTGCATTGTGGACACTGTCTTGTTTTTTTTTGCCTGGGCTCAGATATCACGCTGGTTGCATTGCGCAGGTCGTCTGCTTTAGCTTCATCTGGACGATTTTCCATCTTAACTCCTCAACAGCACCCCACAACTTTAGGTTATTCCCCATGCTGATGTCTTTGTCATGAGATGCTAAGACCAAATGATTGATCTAAACTTTAGCCACAGTGCGGCAACAGTAATCGGCTCGACAAGAAAGTGGTGGACAATGGTTTCGGAATTGAAATTCCCAGCAGGACCTCAAGCTGGACTCTTCGGACTGGACTTCCTCGGCAGTTTTAAGGCGAATCCATTGAAAACTGCCATGGAGCTCAAGAGGGAGTTCGGAGACTTCGTTCATGTGAAGGCCGGTCCCGTCCATTGGTTTATGTTCAACCATCCGGATCAGGTCAAGGAAATTTTGCTTACTAGAGCAAAGATTTTTGGCAAAACAGAAATATTCAAGCGCATTTTGAAAACCGTTGATGGCAACGGTCTCGTTGTCAGCGAAGGCGATTTTTGGATGCGACAAAGACGGATAATCAATCCTGCCTTCAGTCACTCGGTGATCGCTGATTACGCAAAAACAATATTCGAGGAGACAGAACGATACATCTCGAGATGGGAGCCAGGCACGACTCTAAATCTTGCCGACGAGATGACGAAGCTGACTCTCACAATCGCCGCTCGGGTATTCTTCAATGCTGATGTAAGCAACAACGCACAGGAACTCGGCGACGCTGTAAGTACGATCTCGCGAGCAATGCTACATGAGTTTCTCCAGCTAGTGCCCGTTCCTGAGTGGGTTCCTTTGCCTTCGAAATTGGCGAAAAAGAAAGCTGTGGCAACATTAGATCGATTCATACTCGACGCCATTTCTACTCACAAAGAGAATCCGGGCGCAGCCAAAGATGTTCTCTCCATGCTGCTCACCGCCTGCGATACCGATGGTGATGGTCAACGTATGCCCGAGCGACAGATCCGAGACGAGGCAATGACGCTCTTTAATGCCGGACACGACTCTACTGCGGCTGCCTTGTCCTGGTCCTGGTACCTACTGCTCAAGAATCCGGGTGTATATGAGCGTCTATTCGACTCCGCAAAGAATACCAGTCAATGTCCTCTTGCATTACAGACAGCGAAAGAGGCTTTGCGCCTCTATCCACCAGCATGGACTCTTCCCCGGCAATGTCTGGAAGACACCGAAATCGGTGGCTACAAGATACCAGAAGGTAGCTTAATGAATTTTTTCCCTTATGTCATGCATCGAGACGAACGTTTCTTCGAAGAGCCTGAATCGTTTAAACCAGATAGATTTGCAGCAGAAAATGAGCATAAGCTGCATCCTTTTTCGTATTTTCCATTCGGCGCCGGTCCCAGAGCCTGTATCGGCAAAGAAATGGCGTTAACAGAGATGAACGTCGTTCTTACAACCATCGCGAGCAGGTTTCGCTTTGAGCTGTTGCCTGGACAAGAGACAATCGAACCGGTTCCACTTATCTCTCTTGAGCAAAAGGACGGTGTAAAAGTGACTGTGCACAACCGTTAGGAGCAAGTGTCCAGTCCGTCCGAGGGTAGGGATACTGATTAAACCCTGACAGCGACCGCTGTGATTTGAGCTGGTTGAAACCCACTGTTTTTTGTCCGACCAAATCCTTGCTGGTAGAAACGACGAAAAAAGTGAGATGGATTCCGCCAAAGCTATCCAGGAAGTTGACGAACCATACAGATGTATGGTTTACTGGCAGTAGGTACTTTTAACATAAAAAACGCGGCAAGCAATCAAAAAAGTTTGTCGCAACTTGGTGGCGTTCATGAGCAGGCAATTAGAGAACGTGACTGTAGCAACCTTGAAAGAACAGCTCGAGCAGCTATTTCCAGGGAAATGGTTAACAGGAGGAGGTGATGGAAATAGAGCTTTACTGACTGGTATAAAGGAGTTCGATTCA
Organism: uncultured Candidatus Obscuribacterales bacterium; assembly: GCA_964436185.1. Lineage (GTDB taxonomy): Bacteria > Cyanobacteriota > Vampirovibrionia > Obscuribacterales > Obscuribacteraceae > CAYTDR01. Next base: position 1,979 of record CAYTDR010000618.1, read on the forward strand.
TTAGCTTTGGGGCTTTCGCGGAGAAAAGTCAGCGAATGGCTGGGATTGCCTTCTTCCGGTAAAACTACCTTCTTGAGAGCTATGATCGCGCGCTGGTGTGCCAGTGGACTCAATGTAGTTTATGTCGATACCTTCAGCCGCTTGATGCCCTCGGACTGGGCATTTGTCAGGCAGGGACTATGCGGTGCCATGCCATTAAATATGATGCATCGGACAGTCAATGATTCCAGGCGAGGACAGTTCTTAGCCATACGGGTGAGTGAGTGCAGAGGTGAGCTGGAAGAGAGTAAACAGAAACTCGAAACAAGCGAGAACGACATAAAAGATATAAAGCAGAAAGCTTGCTGGGTTGTGGAACAACTTCTCCGCTCGCGGATCTTCGATGTAATTGTTTTTGACCAGGCCGAGTTGTCTCTTCTTTCCGATCGAATATATGCCAGGCTAAACCGAGCGCTAGAGCGTTCTAAAACAGCACTTATAGTAATGAAGGATACGCGTCTGCCTGTGAGAGGAATGAGTTCGGGTCATACATCTGGTTTAAGAGATATGAGTACGTTGAGAGAGACGAAAGCACAGATAAAAAACAGTGAGCTAAGTAATAATCGGTCTTTACCTGTCGGCTCGGCAAGCACATGGGGCTGCCATACCAGAGTATCTTTTGCCTGGTCTGCGAATATTTCCTATGAGAAGAGCATTAGTGATGGTATAGCCTCCATTGTTCCTGGCGTGACCTGCTCTATATCTCGAGATGGTTTAAAGCAAGAGATGGAGGGCCAGTTAGCTTCTCATGTCCAGAATCGCTTGTTTACGCATTCCCAAATTCCCGATCGTCGTACATCAAAAACAAGAGCCCATTCTCAAGGGAAAACCATTAGCGCTTCTCGGTAGTTTGAATGGCTCTGGTTCTGGCTCACAGGCGAGAGCGAGAGTAGTGATCTGCTCACAGGAAGCCACTAAAAGCCGTGTTCGCATCGGTATGAAGCTGGCCGAAGCGCAGGCAGTCTGTGCCCAGTTGATATGGCGTCAATATGACAGAGAGCTCTATTTACATGCGCAGAAAAAACTTCTTACTGAGCTTCTCTCCATATCTCCACGAGTATCTGCGACACAGATTGGCATGTTCTTGCTTGATGCTGGAGGACGTAAGCATTTAGGCGGAGAGAGCCGCATGTGCAGCAGCATTCTTCGCTTTATAAGTACAAAAGGATATACGGACGGAAATATTGGTATCGCCGACAGTGCTTTCGCCGCTAGCGTCGCAGCTCGAGATCGAAGCGGGCGGTGGAGGATCGTTTCCGGTGGTGACAAGTTGTTTCTTTCGCAGTGCTCCATCGAGCATCTGCCAATTGGCCAGGAGTTGAAAGAGACACTTCTCAGCCTGGCTATCAACTCCATGGGGAAGCTCCTGGAACTGGCTCCTGAAGAGGTGCAGCAACGTTTTGGTGATGAAGGTGTGGCAGCATACAAACTTGCCTCGGGCATTGATTCCAGACAACCCATGCTGCCAAAGATTGAGAAGCACTACCAAACCTCCATGGAGATGAATGGTCCTATCGAATCATTTACCGATACGCTATTCATAATGAAATCGATGCTAGGACGGCTGACAACAGCGCTCAAAAATGAAGCCATGCGTGTCGAGGAGATAACCGTTCGATTCTATTCGGACGATGAGCTTATCGAAGAGCGTCCAGTGCAGTTGATTAGACCATCTAACGACAGCAAATTTCTTCTCGAGATACTGAGATTATCCCTGGAGAGAAAGAAGCTGGCACGGGAGTTTACTGGTATCAGCTTGATTGTCTCAAGGACGGCCAAAGAGTCGTGGACACAGATTGCTACGACCGAAGGCAACGAAAGTGAAAAGATAAAATTAATGGAGTCAGGTGGCAGTGAGCTTTTTTTCTCCGATTCATTTTTATTGCTTGCCGAAAGGATAAAGAGTCGACTGGGGGAAGGGGCGATTGTTTATCCAAGAGCAACCGATCAACACATTCCTGAACTGGCAGGTTGCTGGCAATCATTTACAGTAGAACCGGAAAAAGGTCTGGAGAGCAGTTATGCATTAGAGATGCTGGGCGCCAAAGGATTAGTAGCAGGACTCGTTTTAAAACGACATGAAACTCCTGAGCCGGTGCTCGTGGAGCTCAAAAATACAAAACCAGCAGCAGTAACCTATAAAGGCGATTGCTACAAAATAGCTGTGATTACGGAGCCTGAGTGTCTGTCCGGCTCCTGGTGGGAAGCTCCGTTGCGCAAATCTTACTATTGTGCGCTCATTCAGCCGACTGGAAGAAACTGGGAAAGAACGAAGCAGACCATTGCCGACTTGGGAGAGAAGGGGCGACAACTAATCCTGCTGGTTTACGATCATCTGCGAAAAGGATGGTTCGTCGAAGGATTTTATGATTGAGAGTCACTTGCCGGGTATAGATAGAATGAGCATTCCAGTTAGCGCCCAACTAGCGCAACGCTGGAATAGGGCAGCCACTAGCGTTATTAACAAAAAGCGTCCTCCTTAAGGTGCGCTGCCGGTACGTATTCTATAATGAAACGGCGATCTCGCTAAAATTGGTGGAACCTCCTGCAATCATCATGCTTCCCCACAAGAAGCAGTGCAGGCATAAAACAGGCGATGTGCCAAGGTAATCACGGTGACAACTTCAAGCAAGAACAGTTCTCCGATGCTCATTCCCATACTTCTCGGCGCTGGCATCCTCACGCGTCAGCAACTCGATGAGGCAACCGAGCTGGCTCACAACAAGGAGCTGTCGCTGGAGCAAGCCCTCGTGGAATCCGGCGTTGCCAAGCAATCGCGCGTGACAGCCTCCACCGAAGCCCTGGAAAAGGTGGAGCAGAAGAAAATCACTCTGGATGTCGCCATCAGAGCCGTTCGCATGGCTGTGCAGAAAGACATCACTCTCAATGAAGCGCTGCAGTCCATCAGTCGGCACAGCCCACCGCCACTGACAGTAAGGGCATCAAATGAGCTGACACAGATTCTCGTTGCCGCCGATCTAATCTCAGGAGAAGAGATGGAAAAGGCAGTCGCCGATGCCAAAGACTCATCAATGATGATCGGTCAATGGTTGGTTCTGCAAGGCACAATCAAGATTGACAATCTTCAAAACGCTCTCAATGCGGTGCTGATGATCCGTGAGCACGGACTGGACGAGGGCAGAGCAGCCAAAGCGGTGAAGCACGCTAACAAACGCTCGGTCACCTTTGAGCAAGCCCTGTTCGAGAACGGAGATTTTATCCACCCGGACAGTCGCATCATACGGCTCGGCGAGTTGTTCGACATGGCGGGACTGATCTCTAATGCGGATCTTGCAGAATGCTTTGAAATCGAGCTGTTCGAAAATA
>CAYTDR010000619.1:0-479 GCA_964436185.1 uncultured Candidatus Obscuribacterales bacterium
ACCATGTTTGGACGCCGTCGTCACCAAGTTGATGAGCAGGCGGGAATCATCGAACTGCCCGTCGTAATACATGACTCCGCCACGCAAACCTTCCTTCTTCGCCGTTGGTATGCGCTCCAGCAAGTCCGACTTCGATAGGATTCTTGACGTGCCGAATCCATACTTTCCTGCGAGCATATCGTAGACTTTCAAACCCAGCCCGTAAAAGGGAGCTTCCCACCAATCATAGTTGGGCACTACAAATGGAAGATCGCGCACCAGGTGTGGCGCGTTGTTGCGCAGCAAACCACGCTCCTTGAGAGCGCCCATCACCAACGAAACGTTTCCTTGCTCGAGGTATCGCACGCCACCATGTACGAGTTTGGTGCTCCGACTGGAAGTACCCTTTCCAAAATCGTGTTGTTCTAGAAGGAGCACTTCGAATCCTCGAGAGGCGGCATCCACAGCCACACCAACTCCGGTGGCACCACCTCCGATGA
>CAYTDR010000619.1:489-3875 GCA_964436185.1 uncultured Candidatus Obscuribacterales bacterium
ACCATGTCCCAATGGGAGCGGTGCTCGAGCACTCGTTCAATCATCGCATTTCGATTCATGGCTGCCTCTACAAAATTGACGACCGAAAAATTATAACTGCTCAGCGCCTGATATCCATACGGATGAGCGTTTATTTGCCCACAGCAGCCCTCGGGGTATATGATTGCCGGAGGACCTACCGGATGTTGAGATATAAACCCAGCAGAACTGCGGCTGTTAAGAGATGGAATTGACAAGTTCCACTGATATAACTGAATTCGACGTAGGCAGTGGCTGTGAGATCCTTATTACGTGAGTCCGGATATGATCGCGGATGAGCACTTCTGAACCTACAATCTGCCACCGATGCAAGAAGCCGACGCAAAATAAGAGCGGCGGCCTGGTCACACAGTTTCTGAACGTCTGCACTTGCAACATCCAGGAACCTGGTGAAGAGTCGATTCAATTCTGCAGCGTTTGCACACGTGCGATTGGCTCGCGCCGCGCCGGTTCGATAACTCAGTTTCTATTCGGCCCGGAGCAATGTCAGTGCGACCGTCCCGAACCGACTGGCAAGCCGAGACCTTTTAAAGGTGCTAGTTTCGATGGATTTCTCGAAGATGAAGGTGAGGTGGAGCTTCAGCTTGATGGCGACAGATTTCCCATCGACAGGTACAAAGCCCTGAAAGAGATCGGAAAGGGAGCAGCTGGTGTAGTGTATCTCTGCCGAGACCGATTACTTGAAAAGAGAGTTGCGGTCAAAATTTTGCAGCGGTTGACTCCCGAGCAGCTCATTAGTTTTCAGGATGAGGCTCGCGCGACCAGCCGACTAAATCATCCCAACATAATTCAGATTCTCGACTTTGGAGTCACCACAGGTGGTTTTCCATTCATGGTCATGGAGTACGTAGACGGTCGGACCATCGAGACTTATCTGAGCAGTCAAGGACCCTTCGAGATACTGCAGTGCGTCGAAGTTGTGAGCAAGCTGTGTAGCGCACTCGAGGTTGCACATAAGCAGGGTATTTTTCATCGCGATCTGAAACCAAGCAATATATTGCTTATAGCAGAGGAAGGTAGAACGTTTGATTTGCGCCTGATAGATTTCGGTATAGCCAAAGTCAAAGAGGAAACCGGTTCCATTAACGTTTTTGAGGGGATCGCAGCGGCTGGCACTCCCGGCTTTATGCCACCGGATACAGTTCTCGGTTGGGAGTATGGAGCTCCTTCCGAAGTTTACTCATTAGGCTGCTTGATGTATGCGATGCTCACGGGCGTTCCTCCATTCACTGCGGGTACACCATTGCAAACGCTTTCCAAGCAAGTTAATGAGCTGGTTCCTCCGATTCAAGGAATGCCTCCGGAATTGAGCCGCATTCTGGAGCGTTGCTTGAGCAAAAAGCCCTTCGATCGTTATACCGAGGTCTCTCGTTTGCGCGAAGCGCTGGCTGATGCCATGCTAACCGTGGGACAACAAAATATGGAATCTTTCGCAATGTCCGGCACCATAGGTAGAGCTGCCGACAGGAACGTCGACAACGTGAAGCGAGTAGAATCGATTCTGCACGCGTGGCTTAGTAGCCTTGATCGGTTCAAGGGTGCTGCGATGATTTTGGCAGCTACTCTTTTGCTGGTATTGGGGCTTTCAGTCTTTCTGCAGAGCCAGCACCAGGGTCGACAGCGAGCGGAAATCAAAGTCTCCAGTGTTGGAGCGGAGACCGCTAAACAATCATCGACCACCTCCAACGCACAAGACTCCGCCGTCTTAGCCGACGACCTCTTTCCCTCTCCCGAACCACTTTTCCAGGCTCATACGGCGTACGACGTTGTATTTCGACGAAAGCCAACAGTCATTGAAGAGCGTGCCGCGATGCATCGTCTGGATCCCCGAGCGCCGACTGCTTTTCTTCGCTTCTGTCGAGATTTGACTCTGTCGCGAGAATTCAAGAACGACTTTGCCAGACGAGACAACAAGGGCAAAATTGATTTTTTGTACGACCGTTTTTTGGGACGACGGGCGGAGCCGTTCGCATATCAGTTCTGGACGCCACAGCTTCCACTATCAACTGTGATGATGAGCGCATTTTTCCAGGCGTTCGAGGTGAAAAGCAAGCTTTACATCGACGGTAAGTTTTGCACCAAAGATGAGATAGATCGGTACGTTAAAGCAAAAGTGCTACAAGCAAGTGGTGAGAAGAATCAGTACCTGACTATCCTGACTATACTTTCTGAAAGTCCCAGTCCTCCTCCGGAGACGTTTAGCGACCTGGCAGGCCCGAGCGCTTCGACAGATGTAAAACTCGCCCATATTGATAAAGGCCTGAGGCGCTGGAGTCAGGATCCGATGCTTCGTTTCCAAAGAGCCGAGCTCCTATTGAAACAGGGAGATCCGTCTGCGGCATATAGAGACGTTTGTATGACTCGCAAATTCTGGCCTGGAGATCCCGATTGTAGTCGGCTTAGCAACCTCATCCAATCCATGCTGGCAAGAACAACCGAGCCCTCTCCATCATCAACTTCATCTTCTCGCTGAAGTCCCTTCTTCTTTGAAGCGCGAAATGGGTGCACTCAGCGCCGTCTCCAGCTTCGGACGGAGACTTCGATCTATGGTTATTCCAGAAAGGAAGAGGGATTGACACTACTGTTGGAGCCTTCTTTCATTCTGACAAGATAGGCGTACAAGTGCTCGGTAAAAAGTCCGTGCATGACGAATCGTTGTGATAGCCTCAAAGGACCGACGATGAATAAGGGAAATGCGTTGTAAACGAGACTGCTCAATTCCGGATCATTGACGATGCGAGCAACGCGAAGTGCCAGTGTTTGATCGTACTGAAGCGAGTTGATCGAACGTTCGTATTCATCGGACTTCAGCATAAGGCAAAACGATGTTTTGAACAGCTCATGCGCTGTCTCGAAATCGACGCACTGGGTCCAGCGTCTCGTCATCACGCTCTCGTCTATGTCTACTTTCCGAATCGAGGAGAAATCGAGTTGTTCAGAGGAAACAGGCCAGCTTTCTTCCTTCGTGGATCCCAGATCGTATAATGCGTTGAATAGGACAACATCGTGCTTAATGAATGAGCATTCCATCAAGTCTTCAATCTTGCGAGGATACAAAGTCGACTTCTCCGCTTCCTTGTTTCGGGAGTTGTCGACGATAAAATTGATGATATCGGATTCTGTCCAGTAGTGCCTCAGGATGAGATAGTTTGCCTCAGGAATCACGAACCATTTCATGAACCAGCAGATCATTGCCTGCAGTTGATCGTGAGCGCAGAACTGTATAGGCAGCAGGCGCTTCAGAAAGTAGGTCGTGCACAGTGTGGCAGTCGCCATCATCCTGCACAGGTGCATGATTGTTTGCCTGAAAGGATGCTGCAGATTGATTAGCCAGGCACTGCGCACGG
>CAYTDR010000619.1:3885-5342 GCA_964436185.1 uncultured Candidatus Obscuribacterales bacterium
AGGTATCGTCCCGAGCAAGGATATCGAACATGCTGGGGTTTTCTCGGTTATACATTGTCGAGCTCTTCCAGTTGCAATAGATAAAGCCGTGCCACTACTTTTGCCGTTTTGACGATCTGATCTGCACTTTCTTTGGCAAGGAGCTCTTTGTCGAGGAGCCGATAGAACTTGTCCATATGGGAGTCATCATTGACACCATGATATGACAAGAAAGTAGTGGCAGAATCTACATTCAGGCATTCCTGAATCAGACCCGCCCAACGTGATGCCATCTTGTTTCCGAGTCCTTCGATGATAAACATTGCACCCAGTAGTTGGATTGGATTTTGCTTGGATGCCTCATTCATAAGATACCCGGCCAGTGCTTCCGTACCGATGTTCCGTTGAGCCTGCTGTATCTCCTCAATGGTTCCTCCTGCTGCTACGAAATCTCGTTCTAGCATCGTATAATCGCGATGCTCATCAACAGCATGGCGAAGTACGATTGAACGTATTTCGGAGTTCTCGGCAGTGAAGCTGGATGCCGCCCTGGCTATCCATCGGGAGCCTTCGACTACTTGAGGTCGCAGGTTTAAGAGCAGCCTGCGATAGTCTTCCGGAGTAAAATTCTTTTGCTCTAAGCGTCGTATTATAGGGACCTGAGATAGTCGTCTTTCAAAATCCAACCAAACACGCAGTAAATGTCGTAAAGTCTCTTGTGCCAGGGGGCCTAGCGTCAGCTCTTTCTCAGTCAGCATGCGCACCTCTTCCTTCCACTACCGTCAATTTCATGTAGGCATTCGTGAACCTGCCGCTTTCAGGAACCACACAAAAAATAGTCTGTCCTGGCTGGAGCAGGTCGCTCTTGAGCAGTTCGTCGATCGCAACAAAAATCGATGCGCAGCCGGTATTGCCCCTGGTGTAGAGGTTGGTAAACCATTTCTCCTCCGGTATCAATGCACCTGCAAGTTTTAGAAGATCCAAAATCCGTCCCTTAAAGTGATGCGAGGAGTAATGGCAGACAAAATGATCTATCTCGGTCGGATTTATTTTTCCTTCGTTGCATAGTTTCAGGAATCCATCCACTCCGACCTTTACTACATCCTCGAGCAGCTTGAGATTTTGCCTGATGAGTAAAGCGCCCGCCGCTTCAGCATCAGCGTATGTCTCATAGTCTTGCCAGGAATAGTCCTCACGCGCCGCGAGATGCTCTCGAAGAGCCACTGAATGACTTGGTTTCGCCGCTTGCGTGCTGACTGCGGCGGCGGAGCCGACCAAGTTGGTTTCAGCCCTTCTGGAAGTCTTTCGTCCGTCTCGTTTTCCTTCCATGCTCCAAAGACTCTGGTCAGCGGTTCCGCAAGACATGCAGAGATCATAGTGGGACGCGAAGGAGATTATCTCGATCCATTCTATTCGCAAACTGAGCCCACGCCACCGAGGGCGAGCTCATCAGCGCCCTGCAGGCCGTGTGGGGCGAC
>CAYTDR010000620.1:0-5335 GCA_964436185.1 uncultured Candidatus Obscuribacterales bacterium
TGATGGCTGCACTCCAGCTCCTGGTGGTGCAACAGGTCTTGATGGCTGCGCTCCATCTCCTGGTGGTGCAACAGGTCTTGATGGCTGCGCTCCATCTCCTGGTGGTGCAACAGGTCTTGACGGCTGCACTCCATCTCCTGGTGGTGCAACAGGTCTTGATGGCTGCACTCCAGCTCCTGGTGGTGCAACAGGTCTTGATGGCTGCGCTCCAGCTCCTGGTGGTGCAACAGGTCTTGATGGCTGCACTCCATCTCCTGGTGGTGCAACAGGTCTTGATGGCTGCGCTCCATCTCCGTCGCCACGTGGTGCAGGTCCGTATGGGTCGCGCAAAGGTACAGTAGGTCTTGACGGCGGCGTCCTATCTTGATCGCCAGGTGTTGTCCTGTCTTGCGGACGTGGAGGAAACACCGGTGCTAGAAGGATTCCATCAGACAACCAGCTAAATCCCTCGTCAAAATCAAACGTTCGTGCAACGGAGTTGCACTCTCCTGAAAATATTTGTTCTCTAGACATGTTGAAGTTCCCGGCCAACCCAATACTCCCGAGTATATACATCAAAGGGATTCGTTTTCCCAAAAGATCTCGAACAGATCAGATCTTGATCTGTAGGTGAATTCAGCGTTTCAAGGCGACGCAACTATTCTCGAAGAGAATATCAACCAATATCACAGGGATCGCAATAGCGATTCGACCGGCGGCGCCGTTGACGATTGAGGTACCAAGGAATCGTACGAAAGCAAAGTTAGGTTTTTGTGGAACTGTCGATGCGGCCGGGCCAGCCCGCGCTAACAAGATGCGCTCGTTGCGAGGAGTTAGCAGTCAATCCACACCTTGCCCCTCTGCAAGCGTGCCACTATAGATGATGGATCGATAGTACTATGGGCGGCGCAATAAATTGCAGTGATTAGTGCGAGTAGCCACCTTCAATCACTTTCCTTTATATAGGAACAATATTGCAGGCACGATTGAAACGCGATCGCGCAATAACAAGTATAAGTTAGCTCTCGAGCAACACCAATACTGATGCCGTGTGATCGATTCCGTTCAGCTTCAATTGTCGACAAAATTGACAGTGTGCTTCAGTGAAAGATTTACCAAACGATCTCATCGAATATTCGACACTAAAGGAGATACCAACACCGCGAGTGGTGTCTCACTAATAGAGGATAGTAACATTGCGAGACTACAATCAACTGTGAGGCAGCAGCAGTTGCTCCGCAAAGCTTTGTGCGCTGTTTTCACCGATGGATGATATGATTGGTCTCCTATGTACACTATTAATCGATTAATTGGGTTTTCAGCAGCATTACTAGCGCTCGCCCTTTGGCTTAATGGAGCTGATGCGCGGGCAGACGCGCCTGCAACGGAGAGCACAGCCAATGCAGCGCCCTCCGCAAACGGAAAGGATGACTCGCTTTCATCCGATGAATATATCTTGCTTGGCATGCCTTCTTACGACCGAGAGTGGTCAGCAACTGACATGGGCAAAGTCGGTAAGATACTCGTCTCGCTGGTAGAGCAAAAGGGATTTGGCAAGCTTCCTCGATACCAAAGTGAACGTTCCGGTCCATACTTTGCTCGTTTGACTTCACCGCAAAACCTGAGCATTTTTGTTGATCGAAGCCAGCCACTGGATGTGCGTTTAGTTCACAATCTCGAGTTCATGAAGAGTACCGCCGAAATTGGCGGCATCTATATTTACGGCTTCTCGAAAAAAGCGGTGCGCGACACGGAAGTCGTGGAGATCTTGGGCTTCCAGATGCGTTTAGTTTCAACCACACTTTTGCTTGTGGATGAGTTTCTTCCTTCCCTCAAGAAGGACGATCCTACATATCCCGTTCGTATTGAGGGACTGGCAAAGATGAAGCAAGGTCTGGGCAGCCTGGTTACAGGCAGCCTGCAAACAGTAAGTGAGCGAAACTCATACAGAACCAGCGAGCTTGTCAGACTGATTGGCTATATGCAAGAAACGTTTCCCAAGATCGTCGTGAGCCTGGCACCTGGCACGCGCACCGAAGTTGTCGTCCAGTTAGATCAACTGCAAAAAGATCCAGCGATGCAGGATTTGCAACCTGGTCTCGGCGAACTTCACGCGAAAGTGAACGCCTCACTAAAGAACGCTTCGCTGAAGTCCGCTCACCCATAGATTGACGAAAACTCAATTCTCGAGCTGGTCCGGTCGATATTCGTTCTCGAACACTTCGTTCCACCAGATGCGAACGAGTCACGAGCGCGTACTGTCATTAATGATATTTGTTCGTGGTCAGTGCTTTTATATTCTCAGCCTTTCTGTGCATCTCTTGGGCTAGCCTTGTCTTTCCTTGTTCGACATACGCCTGCTCTAGAATCTCATATTTCGAAATCGAACTAAGGCGACACGATGTTAATCGCTGATTACTGAAATTCACTGCGATTGGATGTGTTGCAAGAAACGCCACCAGCCGAGTGACTCAGGCATGACTCAGCCTCTTAAAGGTTGTCGGACAGATTGAGTAGTTCAATGGATCACTCAGATAATATCTCGTCCACATGACTGCCGAGACGCGCGCTCTGCATTCCCACTTTGTCGGTTTCAGAGCATCCCCACCCGAGAGCATTGTTGATGGTCGACTCAATTCAAACGTCGATTGGGTATATCTTTCCCTAGATCGCTGGAGATAAATAATGAGCAAAGAAAAGGCGGAAAAGTCGCATCGTGATGCTTATCAGAGCGCGATGGAAGGAGACTTCGAGAAGTCGATGAAATTGTTCAAAGAGGCGATAAGTTTGGCAGAGAGCGCCGGCGAAATCGAGCTCATGGCCCAGAGCTTGAACTGTCTTGCCCTGGTGTACCGCAGAGAAGAACGATATGAAAAAGCCATTGACGCCTACAATATGGTCATTGAGCGAAAGCCGGATTCTATCGACCTTCCAGACGCTTACAACTATCTGGGCGACATGATGCTTGAAGAAGGTGATGACGAGTCTGCACTTCGACTTTACCTCACGGCCATGAAAGAGTATGTCTCGCGCGATCTCCTGGGCATGTGTGACGAGCGGAAGGAAAAGGTTCTGTCCTTGATCGTGGCCAAGGAAAGGTTCGACTGCCTGGAGGAGAGGCCGCTTAGCGACCATGAGCAAACTCACTTGAAGCAGCTCGCTGATAGTGGTTTAGAAATGCTTGGAATAACTGACGACCGCCAGCCGCATGAAATAGTCGAAGCGGTAGACAAATGGGTCGATGACTTTCAAGACACTGCTAACGAGGATGTTGACGAGGCCGAGATTGAACGATTGGTGGTTAACTTGGGCACCATATGGGGTGAACAAGTGGTCAAAGAGTTTGGCTGGCAATGGGTCTGTTTTGAAGGCGCCGGTGAAATTTTAGCCGTCGTATCTCCCGAACGCGCACTATATATAATACCGTACGAATATCTGCTTGCCTGTATGCAAGATCCGGAATTGGATTGCACTGTCATGCTCAGCTTCAATCTGCTAAAAGAGAATCCTCCGGAAAACCTCAGAAAAAACGATTACGACCACTTCATGATGTCAGCATTTCGCATGGTTCCTAAGCCGGGACGCACCCGAAGCCTTGCAGACGCGAGAATGGCAATGGCACTCGAATAAGGCACGTGAATATTCAAACATTCTTCTCGTAGCATCACCCGAACCGAACAATTGTTAGTCTTCCAGGAAACCTGGCATAATACCTCTGACAGGACCCTGGCAGGAATTACCGTGGCAAAAGTTTTGTTGATTGACGACGACGAATCCGTAACCGACATTGTCGAGGATATACTCAGAAAAAACGGTTTCGTCGTAGATGCTGCAAATAACGTCGAAGATGCTAGAGCCATGCTGGATGGATTTGAATATGATTTGATCGTCCTCGATTGGGTCATGCCGGGCATGCACGGCATAGATTTATTGGATCAATTGAGAATGCGCGGATTAGGCACTCCGGTTTTAATGCTAACCGGTATGCAAGACAGTGCCAACAAGGTGCAAGGTCTTGAAACCGGCGCGGATGATTATCTAACCAAGCCATTCAATAAGCAGGAGCTCTTGGCCCGAGTCAGGGCCTTATTGCGTAGACCGAAACTTACCACAGGCAACGAATTGACCGCAGGTGGTGTGACCATCGACACTAAAAGTTTGCGTGTTATGTGGCATGGCACCGAACTAAAATTGACAAACATCGAATATCAAATGCTCGAACTACTATTACGCAACAAAAACCAGGTCTTAAGCGCAGAGGCAATTGTTGAGCGGGCATGGTCTTCCATGTCAGAGTCGTCACCAGATACAGTGCGTATGCATGTCACGAGATTGCGAAAGAAATTTGAGGGAGGGCCCGTTCCCTGCCCGATAAGAACAATTTACGGCAAAGGGTACGTGTTCATAGACGATGAGAAGTAGCATCAGAACAATCACTTAAGGAATGCTTGAAGCTTTTCTACCCGATCCCGTTCTGCTTTGCTTGCGCGCCGTTTGGGATCTTCTAATACTCTCCTGGACAATTGACTTACAGTGTCCTTAAGGTACTGACGCTCTTCTCCTTTCGTTGCTTTCAAGATTTCTAGCGCATCACGAAGCACCTCTTCACCTGAACAAGTGGCAGCTAGCGTCAGCACCTCGAACAAAAGGTCCCGACGTGCCTCTGCATTACTGGCCTCTCTTAGCTCCTTGCCATATTTTTTAAGCAACTCGCTTTCAGTCGAGCCTTTGCTCGTTTCTTTTTGGTGCCAGTCGAGCCACGCTTTTCTTTCATCAGAGCTATCTGCGAGCGGATCAGTCTTTAGACTCTCAATAGCCTTATCTACACGCTGTCTCAAGGGCGCGATTCGTGCTGCGTCTAGATGGCCTACCAGGCTGTATGCCCTGAAGAGAGCCGCGTCTGTTTCACGCGATCGCTCGCGATTCTTCTCCATGAATACGACCAGATCAGCATATCTTTTGAGTACGACCGGATCTGGACTGATTGGCGCAAATTTTGCCGTCATCTCTTTCTCGGTCTTCTCAGTGTATTGTTTGGGCAGCTCCTTGAGAGCCGCGATAGCTTGTTTGTTTCGCGCGTTCTCTGCCGCAATACCCGCCAAATATTCTTGAGCAGCATCGCCTGCGGTTCGTAGCGCTTGCAGTTGCAACGGCTCAGGCAACCTCTCCAGGAGTACTGCAGCCGTGGAATTACCGCGAAGAACCAACTGAGAAAGTAGCTTTATCTGCTCCTTTTCGAATAAACCAGTCTCACTCTGTTTCAATGACAGTTCATGCATTCGGAATACCCGATTGAGAGCGGAGTCTATTATCGCTTTCTTGTCGGAATCGGCTGTACAAACAAGGACTGATCTGA
>CAYTDR010000621.1:0-5331 GCA_964436185.1 uncultured Candidatus Obscuribacterales bacterium
AGTAGAGTGCTGGCAGTAAGATGTCCAGTCATATTGCTTCGCGAACAGATGAGTGAATCGTTGGATTGAAGCTGTTGATGGAGCAGAGACAAACTGTCCGCCTCGTCGGGAAACAACCGAAGATAATCAGAGAACAGCCTGGATATGTCATGGAGATATGTGCTGCTTACCGTCTCTTCCAGATCGTTCAAAATTCTTCTCCTGTAGTTCGACAATTTCGACCAGGCGTTGCTGGAGATAGTCTCACAATGGAAACTGCGATTGCCGAATTTTAGTGCAAATCGTCTCTTCAAAACGGCTCAGTGAAACGATCTTAACAGGACAAGGCGGCGCCGTCTTCAGTTTCGGGCCTTCGAATTGTGGAGTGTGGGCAGCGCCGAATCGCTTCGTTCGGCTCTTACTCTCACTCGGTTTCGCTTGTCGAGGAAGGAACGGATTCACCGATAGGCGAGTCTAAAAAAAAAACACAAAGCGACGTTCACATCACCATACTCGGTGCCTATCTTGTCCACGGTGGACTCGCATAGACTGAACGCTGGCAGAATCAGTCGTGCATATGCCAACGTTTCATTCAACTTGACGATACTCCCTTCAGTTCAGCTCATTCTCCTTCGCAAAAAGATGCGAAGGCGCGAGTGCGTGAACTACAAATTAGACCGATGAAACTGCGAAATAGATCCAGCAAGAAGCTGGCGGAGACCATCTCTGACCGAGGGTGCTAAAACGCTTCGAAAATGACCTGCCCAAGCTCGCCAAGCAAGCAAAAGGTCTCCCGGCAAACGTCCAGTTCCAGAGAATCAAAAGATTTCGGCTGTCCGAGATAGACACCGGCCTCGACCCTGATACCAATCTCGTTGAACTTGGTAAAAGAGTTGAGTTTGTTGACCTTGTCCATCACACCAGGATATTTGATAAACCGCTCCGCTTGAGAGAAGTCATTGAAAGTGGAGATGAACTGTGAGTCAAAGCTTCGTTCGCCAATCTTTTGTCCCTTGGACTCGAACAAAAGAATACGAGTCAAGAAACCGAAAATTCCTTTGGCATACCTTGGCAGGATCTGCATGTTGAGATCACTAGCCGTTTCGCCGTTTGGAGAAAAAACGCTGGTACTTTGACGTTCCTGCACCTCGACGGTGTAGGTTACCCCAAAGGGAAATCCCGTGCGCATGGCTTCGAAAGTAGCAGGAAAACCAAGCACACTACCTTTCACGCACACTTGCACTCTTTTGCTGTCGTCGATCACTTCGCCTTCAATGATCTCAGCCACGGCTCTGAGTTTTGCTTCCTGATCGATCATCTATTTAGTTCGGGCTTGCCTGCAAATCGTCGCCCGGGTTTGGCTCCTGCAACAGATCGCTTGCCCCTTTCGAACTTTTCTTTTTCTTTTCAGACTTGTCAGACTTCTTCTTGCCATCAGACTTTTTGTCGGACTTTTTGTCAGTCTTCTTGCTGGACGACGTTGATTTCTTCGAGTCTGACTCGTTTGCAGTACTGTTGTTTGAGGTGCTTGCAGAAGGAGTAGTCTCCTCCACTTCAGAATTGGAAGGGGCGGGGCTCACTGCATCACTAGCCACCCGGTTATCCGTCGCCGGCGGTGGCGTGACAAAACCGGATACAGGGGCCCTCGATGTTGATGGGACGAAGCCGGAGACAGGGGCCGACGATGTTGATGACAATGGCGCGGAGCCTACGCTCTCTTGAGTCGGCGCGGCTGATTGCTGTTCCTCAGTATCGAACTGTTCCTTAAGCTCATCGAGCTGCTTACTAGCATCCCGGGCGAATTGCGCATCCGGCTCGAGCGCAACTGCTTTGGAAAGAATTGCATGAGCCTGCGCTGCATGATTCTGCTTGCGGAAAAGCACTCCAATCCTGTAGTAAGAATCAGCCATTCTTGGGTTGACACTGACTGCTTTGACATATGCCTCGAGGGCCTTGTCGAAATTCTTTTGCGTTTCCTGGGCGTTCCCCATGTTGTAATAGGCAGAAGCGAACGTCGGGTCAATTTCGACAGCCTTTCTCCACTTCTCCATAGCCTCATCGGTTTTCTTCATTGCATAAAGGACTGTGCCTAAACCGTTAAGACTGGTCGTTCTATCCGGCTTTATCTCAAGAGCTTTGTCGAACGATTCGAGCGCCTTTTTCCAGTTCTTCTGGGCTGTGTAAATCAAAGCCAGGTTGCTGTAAGCCTGCTCGAGAGCCGGATCCGCTTTGATAGCCTCTTTGTATTCTGCGATCGCCTTATTCAGGTGTCCGCCTTTATGCAGCTCCACACCTTTGTTGTAGTGGTCGATAGCTTCCTTTGAATAGCTCTTCTTAGCGTCTTTCGGCTTTTCGGTCGCGTCCCCAGCGCTATTTTCTTGCTGAGCGACCTTGCGGTTCTCTCCGGATGCAGGAGTGGAAGGTTTAGGTTGGGAAGCTGAGCTCTCTCCGGTTACAGCCGTAGGCTTAGCCTTAGGTTGGGAAGCCGAGCTCTCTCCGGATGCAGCCGTAGGCTTAGTCTTAAGTTGGGCAGCCGGACTTTGAGCGTGCGCCACAGATGGAAAGCAAAGAACTGCCAGACAGGTGAGTATCTGCAGTCGGAGCTTCACCTTCAGGTGATTCGAATAGTTAAATAGGCGCCGAAACATAAGGTTCTATTATATCCGGGTCAACTTCTGTGAGCTTTCAATTGCTTTTAGCGCTCAATCAATAGTTGCAATATAGCCGATGGACGTCGAACATCAATACAAAATCAGGTTAAACAGATACAGTTAATACAGCCATTTGCAGGCTTCCTCACTTCCTTGACTCTCGTTAAGGTAGGGCCGCATAGCAAGGGCCCGGCGGAACGAAATCTACAGACTGCAGTGAAACTCTAGCAACACCAAAGGCAAAGAGATCGTCTTCTCCGGGAAATGCCTGAAGTTTGGCACTGATAATCGATCAGACAGCGCCCTGCGCCAACCGCTTACACAGTCCGCGCAATCCCAACAGGTAGCTATCCGCTCCGAACCCGACCACGACACCAATTGCGATGTCGCTCAAGTAGGTTTTTCGCCGAAACTCTTCCCTGGCATGGATGTTACTGAGATGAACCTCGACAAACGGCACTTTCACCCCTAATAGTGCATCACGCATAGCGATTGAGGTATGCCCATAAGCCCCCGGATTGATCACCAGTCCATCGGCTTTCCCTGGCAGCGATTGGATCTCGTCTATCAAATCGCCTTCTGAGTTCGACTGAAAGAAAACTACTTGCTTTACGCCGAGCTCTGTTGCCAGGCTTTGCACTTCTTTGTTTATCTCGTCAAGTCCAAGCGTGCCATACAGCGCTGTCTCTCGTTTGCCAAGCAAGTTGAGATTGGGCCCGTTAATTACTTCGATAATCAAATCTCGGCCTCGGACTCCTCGAGTTCAAGAGCGTCGTAAGCACACTGCGCTTCAAGCAGGAACGGATCGTTCCTGGCCAGCAATCGCTCAGCCTTGACCATACCTATAAACTGAGCCAAAAGGTCTTTCAACGAGACCTTGCCGGTGGAACCGTTGTCAACCTGGTCCTCGATCAAAAACATTGCCGCTGCCAGAAGCATACGCGCTTCTACCGGTCTCAAATCATTGCAGTTAAGAATCTGATTCAAGAGTTGGGGATTAGCCCGATTGTCAAAAGTAAGCTCTTTACAGAACTGCTGAACAGCGTTCATGATGCCCCGGCTGCGTTCCTCAGGCAGCGAAGCTGCCGCCCGGATCAAGTTGAGCTTGTTGCCGGCGTCACCGAGTGATTCAGCACTGTCGACTAAATTTCGTACCTGGTTGGCCTTGGTGTTGAACTGGCGGCGCAACTCCGTAGGGGCAACCGATGAGACTGGATTACTGGCCGCGTCTAATCGTTTGTCGTAGAAATCCTGCACATGCTGGCGTTTTAATTCAACACCAGAGGGCATCAGTTCCATAAATATCGACTCAAGACCTTCAAGTTGAGACTGGAGGTACATTAATTCGTCTTGAGTTACCACGGAAGAGCATCTCCTTTCAAATAGCGATAGTTTACACGCTCAGAAACCAAAGCCACGCTATTGTCAACCCACAGGGCCGCCAAGATTATTCTATACGCTCTTGGGCGCATATTCATAATTGATTACGAGCAATCAGCGCATCCTCAATGTTATCAACCATAGAATCGGTTGTCAGGCGTGTCGTATCAACGGTTATATCAGCCAGCTCATACGCGGCTTGCCTTACTGACAGCAAACCTTCGAGCTTTTCAACCATCAATGTCTGAGGATTGATTTCACTGTCTCCCTGAAGAAGCGGACGGGAGCGGTCTTTTGACAATCGCTGAGCAATGGTCTCTGCGGTGCAGCGAAGATAAACGGTGATGCTCAGTTCCTTTAACAATCTCCGATTGTCGAAGGGAATAAAAAAGCCGCCACCTGTGGAGAGTACCAAACCACAGAGATGTGTGAGCTCTTGCAGATCCTCTTTTATCACTCGAGCAATTGATTCGGAGGTTGGTTCTCCGCTCAAACAAGAAAGAACATCACGCTCCAGGCGACGAAAATAGTCTTCTCCATCGCTTTTAAAGATATCGGATATGGTGCGGTTCTCTGAACGCTCAATCCAGTCGTCAGTATCGGCAAAATGAAAGTTCTTACGCTGGGCTAAGAGTCGGCCAGCCGTAGTTTTGCCGCAGCCTGGCAAACCGACAAGCGCGACTACCGAAGATCGCGATTCGGGCCAATTTGATCTCTCAATGCTCAATTGAGGCTGCTTCGACCTGCTGCGGAGGCTCGACGACGCGCTTGCTCCAGCTTGTTGTGCGCGTCTACAAGCGAAGGATTGAGCGCGATCGCCTTCTTGAAAGCCGTGACGCTCTCCTGATAGTGCTTGGTGTTGAGAAGCGCGATTCCTAGACCGTAATGAGCCGATGCCATGCCGGGTGACAATCTGATCGCTTGTCTGAATTCGTGGCCAGCTTTGGCATAATCCTCATTCAAAGAATAGATGGTGGCCAGATTATTGTGGGCCGGTGCGGAGTCGGGCTTGGCAGCAATAGCTTTTTCGTAAGACGCGATCGCTTCTTTGTACTCTCCAGCGTCGGCGTGCAGATTGCCGAGATTGTAGGCGGCGTTTGCGTCTTTGGGATCGCAAGCAAGGGCTTGCTCAAACTCATTCCGGGCCAAGTCCAGTTTGCCCAGAGAGGTATAGATAGAACCCAGGACAGAATGACTTTTTGCATCGTCTGGTGCGAGCTTTACGGCTTGAGCCAATTCCTGTTGCGCCAACCAGGTATTGTGGCTGGCAAGTGCAATCAGTCCCAGCTCCCGATGGGCGATGGGCAGGTCAAGAACAAGT
>CAYTDR010000622.1:0-5324 GCA_964436185.1 uncultured Candidatus Obscuribacterales bacterium
CACCAAGACAATAATCAATACAACATTATAGACAAAGCAGACCTCGAGGAATTTAAAAAATCCCTGGAGGACTTCGGGCAGAGAGTCACAATCGTACTAGTGCTAAACCAGACGGTTAGGAGCGACAGAGACCAAGCTTATTTGATGTCGCCATCGAGTTTCTGAGACTGCGTGTATCCATTGTTTCCGGTCCAACTGTAGTCGCCCCAACTTACACGCATTTTTCCGGAGAATGTTTCGGACTTGTCCTTGAAGGACACCTTCCAATTGTCCGTGTACTTTCCATTTTCCTGCAAGCGAACAGATACGATCGGTTCATCGACACCTGGCCGTTTATAGGTCATCCTCACTATCTCTTGACCGTCATACTCGAACGTTCTCCATGATACATTCGCGTGACCGTTGTACGTCAGACGAGTCACTCGGCTCTCCTTGTCGGTTTCCACCTTAGTGCCATCTTTGTACGTGTAGATGCTTCCACCCTCAGCTTTGTGGTGAAAGCTTGATGTATCGTTGTTTCGCCAGATGAAGTCTCCATTACTCTCGACCTTATAGGTACCGTTGTAACCTTCTTTCGGATTACCTTCATTCACCCAACGATCGATGTAAGCACCCCAGTTATTCTTCTGTCGAACAAATACTCGTCCATCCGCTTCTTTGACTTTCGTCAGCTCACCGTTGGCGTCCCAGACGGCACGATACTCTGCTTGCCAGCCGCTGGCACGTCGTGCGGTCTTCATTTTCACCACCTTGTCACCGTGAGATGTAATTTCCTTTCCGCTCGCGTATCTGTGCGTTACCGTACCATCGGCATGCGCGATCATCTTCCCTCCTGTAGAATCAGTCCACGCGAAGTCACCATTGGCGGTGACATGGTCATCTGTTGATTTGTACTCGCCTGTGCGCTTGCCGGCGGCATCGTAGCTCGTCCACGTATCAGTCGAATATCTGCCATTGGTGCTGACCCTGGAAAAAGAACTTCCGTCAGGCTTTGTATACCTTACCAACAGCTCTCCGTTATACTCGAACTTCATCAGACCGCCGTTGGGTTGTCTCACTTCGGTCACCTTTCCGTTGTGTTGCCTGATGATGGAGAAACCGTATTCTCCTCTCTGGATTTTCATGGATTCTTTGGCGGACAGTTTCACGTCCGTGGTCCCAGGTTTTACGAGCTTTTCGAGAATCTCCAGAGCATCCTGCCGATAACCTACCTGAGTGCCGGCCATGGCAATTTTGGCTACCGTGGCCAGTGCTTTGTCTTTTTCTTCCTGGCTGAATCCTGTGTTGTCCTTTTGCAGAATCACCCAGGCAGTGGCTAATTGGACGCGTTCTGTCCCGTCCATTTTTTCACCTTCTCGGCGAACCTCCGTGCGTCTCTGTGCTCTGGGATCGGCAGCGTGAGCAGCACCATCTGTGAGGGCATCTAGATAGAGTGCGATTCGCGCATCCTTCGCCACCATCGGCTTACCCTTGTAGGATGCGAACAATTGAGCAACCAGATCATCAGCATTGCCATTCTTAATTTGGTTTTCCAGTAAGGACTTGCGATCTGCTACGCAAAGAGTATTTGGTTGAGTAACCGACCATTCCGTCAGGACCCGATCGCGGAGGTCGGCCAGTGTCTGCTGAGCCAGGTCCTTGACTTCCTTCAAGGGATGTTTTTCAGCGGCGGCTTCCAGTGCCGGATATATCTGCCGGACTTTGTACTCTTTTAACAGCTCGAGCATTCGTTTCTGTAATTGAATCGATGACTCATAGTTGGACGACTCCTTCTTGGGCTGATTGGCAAATTGCTTTTCAAAGGCTTCCGCTACGGTGGTCGAGACAAATAGCTTCATCTGGCTGGAACTTTTTGCAAAGGAGTGCAACGCCTCCAAAAGCGTCAATCGAGTTGCTGCGTCTTTATTCACGTTCAAGAGCGCCTGGGAAATGCCCTTACGAAACTCTTCTCGGAATTCAGAGCCTGCTTCACAGAGCTTGCGAATTTCTGCTGCAGCCTTATTTCTAAACAGCGGTGCATCAGTGCCGAAACGATCGTCATCCCCGACAGCCAGATGAAGCAGCGCCATGCGCGCATTGTGTCCGTCCTTTGTGCCAGCCAGTTTGACTAAACTGTTCCACTGGTTGGTTCTTACTCGGCTTTCATTTATTCGGGCTCTTTCGACGTCTTGCTCTTCGCATCGGTGATGCCTCCAGAAGACATACCAGCCGTCTTTCGCCTTTTCGCCGGCGTCATCCATTGCCTTGTCGTGAACCGACTTGTCAAATCTGGAGTAGTGGCCTTCGGCAATAGCTTTGTCCAGCCAATCCTTGCCGTCCTGAGGATTGTTTTTCTGTGACTCCTCGAGCTGGGTTTTAAACGTTTGTTTCAGCTCCTTGTACTTCTGATCGCGAATCGGCCGCTGCTTCTGTTGCCTGATGAGCAAGAGTTCTGCCCGGCAGGCCGGATCGTCCTCGGTTTCTAAGGCATTGAGCGCGAACTCATACAGGTTAGGTGCTCTTAAATCCACCAGAGCCTTGATGGCCGCTGACCGTACCTTAGCTTCCGACTCGATGCGAGGGTTTGTCCGTTGCAAAATCAGGGCACTAGCCTCCTGCCTGTTCAGTCGGGCAAGCGCTTGAATGCCTGCGATGCGCACCTCCGGGAAATTCTCGGCGAAATTTCTCCTCGACTTGTTGATCGTATCTGCCATGGCCGAACTAGCTGAGACTCGCTCGTCATCCGTAATAGCCAGTTTATCTATCTTTGTGGCAATCTCAACCTTGAGGGCAGCGTTCTCTTTGGTCGGGTTGTCGTCAAGAAAGCGTATGATCTTCGCGCGGTCATCCGCAGACAGATCCTTTTCCGCATTTTCGATCTTGAGCTCGCGCAGTGCCAGGAGGGTAATGTCCGGACGGTTGACAGACATTGTTTGCACCAGTGCAGCGTTGAACGTTTTGTTATCCGTCAATCCTCCCAGGTCACCCAGGCTGCGCAGAGTAATGACGGCGTTCAATTGGATTGCTGGATCGAGAGACTTACGCTCTTGCTTCACCTGTCCGACCAAATACTCAGCAAAACCTCCTGGCTTGTCCTTGCGTGCGTAATATTCCTTTGCGTGAGCTTGAATGAGAATGTTTAGCTCCTCTGCTTTGTACTCTTTTCCAACGGAGAGCAAGACCGAGCCCGCCAGAGCTCTCAGATCTTTGTCTTTGTCGCGGGATGCCACCATTTTCAGTGCCTCGACTAGCTCCCTGGAGGTGTTGCCTGAAAGGGCCGCTTGCAAGTTTGTGCGCTGATCGGGTGGCATGGATGGCATCGCCGTTTCCAATAACATAATTGAGTTCAGCAAAGGACCCAATTGCAAGATGGCTCCAGTTCTGTCATCTCTCCTGGGAGAGGACAGAGTGTCACGAAGAATGGAAGCATACGAGATCGGTGTCCTTTCACCGGCGCGAACAAGGAGATCCCCTGTTACCATGCGGCGAGCCGGGTTGCTCGTGTCCGTTGCATCAACCTTGAGGAAAGAGAGAACATCCTCCAGGGTTATGTTCTGGGTGACGGAACCACCTCCGTCGTAGTAATTGTTCTTGTCGACCGCTCTGGACGAAGAGACATTTTGACTCTTGCTGAGTGTGTGAGATGGTACGCTGAGACTTCTCGTCGCCAGTACGGTGTTAGATGGCAGTTGTTTCCCCTCACCGGTGAGCAGGAGTAGTGCCACCGCGGATGCTACCTTGAGTTCAGGATCAACCGTCAGTCCATCCTCAGTCATCGACCGCGTTTCGCCAGCAGGGAGAACTTTATTCCCTTTGGTCTGTCTGTCCTTTATCTGATCAGCTATTTTCGTTTTTGAGCCATGGACATGATCTAGCAGCTCTTCCTTGAATTTTTCCCGCTCCTCTGCTGATGTCTTCGGATCGAGAAGCTTCTTTGTTGTCTCGAGTATCGTATTGATCTTCTTTGCTTTCTCTGGGTCCGCTCCTCGTGTGAGATAGTCGCCGTATGAATCAATCAGACGCTCGGTGCTTGTTCGCTTCAGATATTCTCTGACCTCTTCTGGCGTCTGAGGAAGTTTCTCTATAGCCCGCCCGTCCTTTGTCATCCTTGCAGCCAGACGACCGGCGTCCTGGGCGCGTCCGTCCCCGAAAACCTGTCCCAACTGTGCTTTCATGTCCCCGTAGAGAAAGAATCCAAAGGGGACATTGGCAAACTCCATCGGCACATGCGCATACTGACTGCCTTTCCATGCGAACATCCACTTCCAGCTAGCTTCAGCCTGCTTGAGTCCCTGCTCGATTTTCTGTGCCGTACTCAATGTCTCGGCAGTCTTGATGCCGCGCAACCAGCGAACTGCATTGCATGTGCCACCGGCAAGCGAGCGGACTGTTCCCTGAAAAACGTCTCCCAGCATGACTATTCCACGAGCCGTTTCGAGGCGACCGCCAAATTCGTTGGTGCGAACGGCAGCATTGTTCATAATGAACCCACTTCCACCCAGGCCTGCTCGCACCGCTGCCGGTATCGCCACCCTGCATGTCATTTGGCCGGCCTTGGCAGCTGCTGCCAGGGCACCGCCGCTTGATACAAGCATACCGACATCCATGGTCACGGTTACGGCTTTGTGCCCATAGTGCTTCCATTTGAGGAAAGTGAGATGGGACTGCAGGTCGCTGGCCCTGACTATTTGCGTCTCACCGCTAGCCGAACTGATGGCGACAGGATCATCAGGGTTGTATTCGACGGTCTCGGTGAAAGGCTTACCTACATCTGCTGCACCAATGTTCAGGTAGTTGTAGAGCCGAGCTAACTTGGGCTGGACGGTTTTCTCGAGCACAATTTTGCCGTTCCTCTGGCTCACCTTGAAGCTGTAGTCGAGCAAATTGAACTCTTGCGTTCTTCCGCTCCGCAGTTTTTCTGCGTTCTTCCCGTCCCTAGGATCGAGGATCTCCTGCGTACCATTGGGTGCCGTATACTGAACTCCTTTAATTTCGATGTCGCCAAAAAAGATCTGTCTAGCCGGATCCAAAGTCCTGGACTTCTCCTTAATCGCACTTTCCACCTTGGTACCGTTTTTCTCCAGCCATTTTGTCCAGGCTTCCATTTTTCTCAGCGTATCGGCATCTTGCATATCAAGCGTCGTCGGCAGCTCCAGATTGAGCCTGAGGAGTTTTCCACTCTGTATGACCGGTCTGGCAAACGGCGGCAGCTCTGCGACACGAGCTTCATCGAGTTTGAGCGTCTTTATCGCTATTGAGTAGTTCCTCACTTTCAGGGCCAAATCTACCATCTTTCTCAAAGCCGGAAGCTTTGTGGGGTCATGCCTGGCCTCATCCAACCACTT
>CAYTDR010000623.1:0-5323 GCA_964436185.1 uncultured Candidatus Obscuribacterales bacterium
GAATCGTTTGTTTCTTGCCTGCCATCACAATCGGTATCGTTATCAGAGCTGCAAACGTTACCAAAACACAGACGGTAATGCTGGCGATTTTGAGCGCTTTGGCGCGGCGCTCTCTTGCTCTCTTCTTCAATGCGTCCGTGCTTGGTCCGGCGACCGGCTCGAGTCCCGCTTTGACAAGTTTTAAGTCTTTGCATAACTCTTGGCAGGTCTGGTACCGCTCGTGGGGATCCTTCTCGAGGCACTTCATCACAACTTTGTTTATTGCCGGTGTAATGTCAGCGTTATCATTCTCGATCGGATCCGGATATTCGTTGACGTGTTTCAGGATGGTCTGAAATGCATTGGTGCCGTCGAAAGGTGTTTTGCCTGCCAGTGTTCTATACATCACGCAGCCGAAAGAATAGATGTCGGATTTTTCGTCGACTTCCTCGCCTTTGCACTGCTCCGGGCTCATGTAGAGGGGGCTGCCGAAAATTTCTCCGGTGGCGGTAAGATT
Source organism: uncultured Candidatus Obscuribacterales bacterium (assembly GCA_964436185.1). Classification (GTDB taxonomy): domain Bacteria; phylum Cyanobacteriota; class Vampirovibrionia; order Obscuribacterales; family Obscuribacteraceae; genus CAYTDR01. Next base: position 497 of record CAYTDR010000623.1, read on the forward strand.
TTGTGTGTGATTCAATCCGGTCGGCAGAATTCGGGCAATTCCGAAATCCAATACTTTTACTTCTTCGTCACCACTAGCGGTGGTAGTGAGCATAATATTACCGGGTTTCATGTCTCGATGAACGACACCCTTTTCATGTGCTCCCTCTAGCGCGTCAGCGACTTTGATGAATATGCTCAGGGCGCGATCGGCAGAAAGAAAGGCGTCGTTTTTGAGGACGTCATCCAACGTTTTTCCATCGACGAAGTCCATAATCATGCACGGCTCACCAGATTCGGTGATGATGCTTCCGAATACAGAAACCAGCCCGGGATGGTCGAAGGAGAGACATGCTCTAGCCTCTTTCTCGAAGCGAGCGATAGCGTATGGATCGTTTGCCAGCTTCCGGTGCAGGACTTTGAACGCGAGATGCCTGCCGCTAGGTCGATCTAGCACTTTGTAGACTCGGCCCATACCGCCCTCGCCTATTAGTCCAAGGACCTCGTACGATTCTTCCAGTGCTGGCGGTCTGTCAACTTGGTCTTGCGTCGTGGTGCAGACGATCTGTTGAATATTGCACTGACAGCGGCTATCGGCAAAAATCCAGTTGGTCATGGAGCCCTCGACCGTGGCGCGCATCATTTTGCCGCAAACAGCACAGATGGAATCGGCCGAGCTTTGACTTCTGGCGGTACTTTTGGACATAGAATTAGACCTCTGGCTTACTGGAATATACCCACTGTTTGGCAAGCTCTCGGTGCTCCGATTTGCGGTTTCTTTCTCTATTGATAGCTCGACGGTGTGACGAAAACCGGACAATGGTCCAGTCCCTTGACGGCAAAAGCGAGACCGGATTGGGGAGGCGCTGGATTGATGCCTTGCGGTCACACCTGTTAAACTCCATGTTATGACAAACGTGCTTCTTGTAGAAGATGATGCCCAGCTATGCCAGTTCATCAAGGATTGGCTGGGGAAGGATCGCTTTCACGTTGAATTCGTGCACAACGGTAGGTCCGGCGTCGATCTCGTGAGAATACAGCCTTTCGATGCTATCGTTCTCGATTGGGATTTGCCTGATATTCCTGGTCTGGAGGTTTGCAAAGAACTGCGAAGGAACGGTTGTTCCTTACCGATACTCATGCTGACCGGGAAGAACAAACTTAGCGATAAAGAGCTCGCCTTCGACGCTGGTGCCGATGATTATTTGACAAAACCGGAGCAGATTCGCGAATTGTCGATGCGGATCAAAGCCGTTATGAGAAGACCGAAAACGATGGAAGAGTCAGTTATCTCCTACGGCAGTCTCACTGTGGAGAGCGAAAACCTGAGAGCTCGTGCCGGCGATCGCGAGCTTAAGCTAATGCCGAGAGAGTTTGCTTTATTGGCATTGTTAATTCGCCATCCCGCGCATCTGTTCGGAGCGGATGCACTCCTTTCACGTCTGTGGATGGACAACGAAGAAGCAACCGGAGAGGCACTGCGGGCATCCGTCAAACGCTTGCGAAAGGTGCTTGAAGGAAGTGGTGTGACAGTCAAGACCGTATACGGACAGGGTTATCGGCTTCAGCTAGAGGACTCATCCGACCAGCCAGAATGAGACAATCCGATGTCATCATCGTCGTGTTGACCGCCGTTGGCAACTGCCTCTGTCTCGGTTTGGCGCTCATATTGCTCAGCCAATTTCCGCATTGGGATCCACGAGTGATCACTTTCATTACGACTGTCTCCTGTATAGGCATCACATATGGTGGCTGGTACCGATTTCGAAATATTACCAGCGAGCGGTTGACCCTGCTCGCCGACAACATCTCGCGTCTGCGATCCGGCAAATCCTTGAATCCGTCCATATCCAATCGAGGTATGCTCGCGCGCATCGACAAGGCTGTATTCAACACGCAGGATCTGCTGTTCCAGCAGAGACAGGCTCTGGAGCTGAGCGAAACGAGAACGCGAATTTTGATCGAAGCACTGCTCGTGGGGTTGATCATCACTGATACCGAAGGTCATATACTGTCAGTAAACCCGCGCATGGTGGAGCTGTTCGAACAACCAGCAAAGAATATGGTAGGAAAAAACATCAAGAATATCCTGCCGAATCTGGCTCTGCCACTGCCTCTCAGAAAAGAACGGGTGAATGAGCGCTATGAGTGCAGCGCCGAATCAGCAAACGGTCGAAACCGATATTTCGAGGTGTCTGTTAAAGAGTTCGGTGAGTCCAAACAGAAAAGCTGGATTGTTTCCTTGCTCGACGTGACAGAACGACGAGTGATGGAGCAGTTGAAGCAGGAGTTTCTGCAGATGGTCACACATGATTTGCGCTCACCGCTTTCGTCGATTGCTCTCTATATCGAGATGCTGCAGGATGGCGTTTATGGTACTCTGACGGAGCAAGGAAGCATCAAGACCAAATCCGTCAGAGACAACGCTGCCAGACTGCTCAATCTGGTCAACAGCTTGCTCGACATAGAGAAGCTATCCATGGGCGCCGCGGCGCTCGAGCTAGAACGCGCCGAAGTGGCAAGCATGTTCGAAACTACTAGAGAGGCGCTAGACGCGCTGTTGCAAGCCAAGGGAATCAAGCTGGAAGTCGAGGGCGCGGACCTCGAGCTGGTTTGCGATGAGGCGAGAATTTCGCAGGTTCTCATCAATCTGGTATCTAACGCAATCAAGTATTCTCCGGATGGTGGAACCATTCGTATAGGAGCCGCAACCATGGACGGTGCCTTTGAGTTCTCTGTCTCCGATGAAGGTCCGGGAATTCCAGTCGAACACCAGGGCGCGCTATTTCAGCGGTTCTTCCAGGTGCCGGATGCAAAGAAAACAGAAGGAACCGGGCTTGGGCTGGCGATTTGCAAAGAAATCACCAGAGCTCACAATGGTGATATCGGCGTGGAGTCCCGAGCCGGCGAAGGCGCCAGGTTCTGGTTTCGCATTCCCTCCCTGGAGGAAAGGGATAATGGTCGTTCTTAGTTAGGAGCTCTCAGAGCTGCTCGCAGATCATCTCTGGTCAGGTTGCCGAGCAAGTTGGCGTACTCGCCGGAAGCCGCAGTTTGTCTGATGTTGTGCAGTGTCTGAATGATTCTCGCTGGTGGCGGCCCTGGTGGCTGACCCTGTCGAGGCTCCATTGGAATGGGCAGGGATACGGTCCAGTACTGAGCCGGTATCGACTCCGGTCTTGGCAGTGGGTTATCTACAATAACCCTGCCGGTCGGTCTGTCGGGATTGCTGGTGTCGATTCGCACCTCGTGAACCGCTAATCTTCTGCCGCCGCCCAATAGTCCTGCATCGGCCTCCAGTCCACGAATGTTTCTCAGCACGAGTCCGTTCGCTGTCGTCTCAATGTCGAATGTAGTCTGACCATTCTGACCGCCGAACCATAGATCGCGGGACTGACCGCTGTTATCCGGAGGCGTTGTCAGCTTTCTCGGTCCATCGAAGTTGAGGACCAGTCGCTCCGGACTTGTCGAGACGCTCCGCAGACCGCGGAGAAACTCGACCGTACCCCTTCGTTGCTCGGCCGACTCTTGCAGACCCATCGGCGCCATGTTGTCGTAAGCGGCGCCAAAGTCCATTCCTATAGTGATCGCTTTGGTGCTTCGATCAACTTCGAATTGAGTTATGGTGTTGCCGACGGTTTCAAGCCGCTGGCGGAATGATCGGTCAGCAAGCTGCTGCCTGACTTGATCGGCGATCGGTCCCTCAGCAGTCCGTAGCAGACTGTCTAGAAGCGGTTGTTCCCTTCGCTCCGCCGGAAGAGGAGTCATTCCCTGATCTCTCAGGAAATCCGCCGTGCTGCCGCCAGGTCTTGCCGTTCGTCCCGGCTGTACGGGTTGGGTCACCTCAGGACGAGCTGCTGGCTGAACGGGTTGTACAGCCGGCACCACTTCCGGGCGAGCCGGTTGCACAGGCTGAACTACTTCCGCACGAGGTGGCTGAGCCAACGGCGATCCACCTTGCGGCCCAAGCAAGCCATCGAGAGGAGACACGTTTTGAGGCGGACGGAGCTGGAAGTCGGTCTGAACAGCCGGTTGGATTGGTCTTTCCGCCGGCAACACTGTCGCTGGAATTGGTCTTGTGTCAGCCGGAATCGTGGATCCCGTGACAGGGGCGGCAGGCATGTCTGCCAGAATCCCGAGCCCGGTCATCGGTCGCTGTGCGGGCACTGCCGTGGTCGGCGGCCTATTGTCTGACGGCTGAACTTGTGGCGCAACGCGGTCTATCGGTTGTGGCTGAACCTGTGGCGCAACTCGATCGATTGGTTGCGGCTGAACCTGTATGCGATCGACAATTCCGAGAATGTCGGCTCCCGGTCCGAAATCGGCGGGTGTCTGTCCCGGCGGTGGTGCTACTGGTTGTCGATCGTTGACTGGTGGAACGCTCGGTCTTGGCGGAGTGATCACTCCTGGCTGCGGAGGTGGAGGTACATCAGGTCTCGGTCCAGGTCTTGCACCTGGGCTGAAGATTCTCAAAAGTGCGCTTGTATCGATATTCCGGAGCGCCATCAGATCTCCGGAGATCACGGACTGACGAGCCGTGTCAAAGGACCGGATCGCTCCGGGAAGATTCTGCGCCATAGTCTGCTGCTGCTCTGGTGGTATTGGCAGCGGTAGCGAAACTGGGGCCGGCCAATCGACTCCTTGCGGCAGATTATCCGGTCGCGGAGTTGGATTATCGATCGTGATGTTAACGGTCGGATTTTGCGCATTGGTGGCATCCAGTTGAAGACCGTAGACACCAATTCGTCTGCCCATCATGTCGACTTGCAGACCGCGAATATTGGTCAAAGTCAGGGTTGTTTGCGAGCTATTGAGATCGAACGAAGTCCTTCCCCGATCCCCGCCGACGATC
>CAYTDR010000624.1:0-2453 GCA_964436185.1 uncultured Candidatus Obscuribacterales bacterium
GGTCAGTTTAGACAGATTCTTTATTACGATCCGCTGTAGAGATGCGACGGAACGCAATTAGTGGCATGATACCAAATGAAGTAGCAATGAGTAGGATGATGAGCAGAAGCAAATTCGGAAGATCCAGTAAAGGCAACGTTTTAATATTGCTGGTCACTGTCATGATACTCATCTGCGTTGTGGTACTCATCGCGCTGGCTTTCAACTCGCTCTATCATGTCGAGGCCAACGTGAGAACAGTGGCAGAGAAGCTGGGTCTGGAGATGGCCATCAAACTCAATCACGGAGACCGCGTCGGCGAGATGAACAGTATGACTGCGGCTTCTCGAGAACTCGTTTACAGCGCCAGGCAAACATACTATACGATCAGCTCCGGACAAGACCATTTGGAGCCGCTTGCTAGACTGCTTCTGATGGAAGCCAGACAAGGCGCTCAGATGGTGGAAGGAGAACAAGCGTATCTCGGCGAGTCGATGTGCAAGGAACTTGTGAAGTTCAGGAATATTCGCACGAGTGCAATGAAGAATCAGAAATTGAGACAACTTCCATGTTTCGACCTCACCCAAAAAGGTGTGAACAAGCTGGAAATTGGTTATATAAAGGATGTTCCCAGCAACGCCCAGTGCCCGAGAGCTCTCGATGATCTGAAAGCGTTCGATGAAGAGCGCGGATACCTGTTTCCTAAAACGGACTACTATAAGGCCAATATAACCGCGCCGCTACCGAATGAAGATGCAGACCTGACTTTTCGTTTCGCCAGCCTTCCCCCCATGGTCGAAGACACAGCCGCACCGGCACGCCTGGTACAGCCGGGCGATTTCGTGCCACTACTAACGATCAATGACGAAGCCAGCCACAGGCGAACGAAACTTCCTTCACTTCCTTCGGCCATCAAACTGGTGACAGAGACTGAAATCAAAGGGCAGAAGTTCAGTGAGCCTATCGCGTCGACGATTGCAGCGACGTCGGCCGGATCTCAAAAAATCGAGAAAGTTGCTAACCCTCCCAATGAGAATTAAGTGTGTGCCATGAACAACGAAGGAATATAGAAAGCTATTTTCGAGCCGTTGGAATGAGCTTCGCAAAGTCGTTCCCCATCAAGAACGAGAGCTAGACTCAGTCAAACGAACTGGCTCAGTGGTGCCGTCAGCACGTGATACGACTTTTCGTGGAATTCGAAAGAGAACAACGGAATCATTTTCAAGCCGTTAGCATGAGCTTTCAGCGAACGAGGATTCTCCTCGGAGACAAAAGTGATACCGGTCAGATACTGGTCGCCTGCCTCTTTCGCCATCTCGGCGTACAACGCGTTTACCAGTCCTTTCCCTCGATACTCTTTTGAAACACAAATAGGACCGCAGACTAGAGTTTTCAGGAGGTCCAACTGAGTTGCTTGATCATGCTCAATCACCTCGAGCATTCTCGCTGGCAGAGCGAGTCTACGGTTGTAATCACAAGTTTGAGTGCTGAGAAACGCAGCTACCCTGTCCTTGTCTATCGCTACGACAGTGATTCCGTTCGACGCCATCTCGCGCAACTCTTCTTCGGAGAGATTGATTGAGAGAAAGCCATCCTCACGTTCTTCCGCAGATAAATTGCCGACGAAATTTTCCTCCAGCAGTTGGCGAATTCTGGAGAAATCTTCATCCCCGGCTCGGCGAACAAGGAGCTGGGACTGGCTGCCTGACAGATTCGATTGCAAACTTTCCATGCAGTTGTTCCTATGTGATGATATATTGCCGAATGTTTGATTCGCAATGGGGAACCGCCGGCGGTGCGCCTCAGGTTCGGTCAGTTGCTTCTGAAGAAGTAGTGTCGGTCGAACCCTGGTGGCTCAGACGTAATATTGAGAAGCGCGCCAGTCTTGTAAAGCTCGAGCTGATCGATGGCGTAGAACTGTAGTACGCCAAGTTCAGCACCAAGACGTTCGCAAGTATCTCGAGGGCAAGTGATATGCATCGTGGTGGCCGGACGAAGATGTACATCCACATACAGGCGAACTATTGCACGAGCGAGTGCATTGACGTGCGCGTCAGTATCCTTTGTAGGAATAATCACCAGAGATCCGTTCGTATCAACAGGAATGTCGAGTGTGTGCAGCCGCCGACAACCGATCGCCGTACCGTTAGCGAACCACAATTTTTCATATGGCACATAGTCATCCCAGGCTCTAGAGCGTGTTCGCAACCGATACTGGACCATGACTTCCGATACTTTGTGTAGTTTGCATCCTTTGTATTTTAGATTGCGGGCCGGTGCAAGAACCGTTAAGCCCACTACCCACTGGGCGCTGGGATAAGGATCTTTGGAAAAGTCATAGGCATCATTGTTGGCCGCAAGCGCTGGTTCCTGAACCAGCGGAGGACAAGCAAGCACCAGAGAAATGGCGACGGCTGCGACTATTCGATTGAAACGACTCATGAGAATTTGAGCAAACATTAGAATGGCTGGTT
>CAYTDR010000624.1:2463-5319 GCA_964436185.1 uncultured Candidatus Obscuribacterales bacterium
GACCGCCAACAGGCTGGTTGCGATTTCTGTTGAAATCATAACATGGACGTTCGGTTACTATTGGCAACACAGCAAATGCCAGGCACACAAACTGCTTGTGCCATCAGACAAACCCGCAGCGCGGTGATTTTGCCGATCGCCCATACTTAACAACACAAGTCAAAGGAAAAACTTCCTGGCATCCCTAAAACGTCTTTAATCATGTTAGAATCCGTGGACTACCACGTAGGGTATCATCTTTCGCAACGGAACCCTCTTCAGGGTTTCGCTGATTTTTTGTACCACAATCTAGAAGTAGAGGTATAAATCAATGGGGCATACGATTGAAGCGGCAAAATCTGGAAGAGCCAGTTGTAAATCCTGCAAACAAGTTATAGCTAAAGGGGAATTGAGGTTCGGAGAAGAAGTACCGAATCCGTTTTCCGAGGGAGAGATGTCCTTCAAATGGCACCACCTACCTTGTGCAGCGAAGAAGCGACCTACGGCCCTGAAAGAGGCAATCGATACAACTGAGCTCGATGTTCCGGACAAGGACGGCCTGCTCAAGACTATTGAGACTTCGGCAAAATCCGAAAAGCCAAACAAGTATCCTCATGCGGATCATGCTCCAACCGGGCGTGCATCCTGCATGGCGTGCAGCGAAAAAATCGAAAAGGGAGATATTCGCCTCGCTGTCCGCATCGAAGACGAACCTGGAAGTTTCGCCAAATCCGGCTATCTTCATCCTGCTTGCAGTGTCGAGCACACTGGAGAGGAACCTGAGGAGCTAATGGAGAAATTGCGCGCGAACAGCCGCAACCTCTCGGATGCGGACCTCGAAGCTCTCGAGCAAGCCATCTTCGACTAATCGATTGCACAAACAAAAATTCAGGGTCGTTTTTGGTAACCGAGAACGACCCTATGTGCGTTTTCCATGGCGGTGCAACTTATCGCACCAGACAATGATTCAGCCTATTCCGTCAAGAAATACTTGCCGGTGAGCGGGTTACGTCCAAGGTTCTCCCATTCATGGGAGGCTGTAATAGTAATAGGTACCGGGCATGTGAGACCAGGAATCGCAACTCCTTTGGTGTCGAGTAGAACTGCAGGTGCAATCTTGGTACTCACCGTAAGCTCCAATGTGTAATGCAAAGGATTCTTAGGACCGTCAGGCAGCCACTCTTTAGGAACGATATTGGGAAACTCGACGATTGTAAATTCTTCTATGTGCGGCACAGCGAAGACCCGGGCGACCCGTAGGTCCATCTTGACGGACTCCACGGTAACTCCGCCAAGCATATACAATCTGGTCGCCATAGACGGATCAGCCTGCATTGTTTCGTATGCTTCGGAGAATGTTTCGCACAGCGCCAGCTTGCGTGAATACGTACTGACTATCTCATGGGCAAGAATCCAACGCACCGGCAAGATGATCAAGTCGAGCATCGGAATGAAAACCACGAATACCAGCATCACTATCGCGGCAGTGAACTCTGGCAACTGGCTGCCGCGTTGATTGGATCTCTTCTGTCGTCGGCGCATTTTATTCGATCACAATCGGAACTTCGTGGAGAAGACATATATCTATTACTAGCCTTCCAGCTAGTACTTTATCACGCTTGAAGAAGTCCTTCCAACATCACTTCGATGAGTCCGCCAGAAATCGTGACATACAGAGTTTGAGAAGTGAGGCGGATTCCAGCCGTGCTGCTCGTTTCCGTTCGGCACATTGGCACTCATCAGACTGGGTAAATTTGCGCAATTGAAATTGGTAAACTAGTGGAACCGTTCCACGACCATTGCCCTCCAACGACCAGGAGTCGATGCCAATGCAAGCTAGCACCGCCCATGACACCATTTCCAGCGATTCTCTTCTGGAGCATATCAAAATCCTATCCTCCGATGAGTTCGATGGCCGGATGCCTGGGACTATCGGTGAAGAGAAAACCATCGGTTACTTGTCACAAGAATGTTCCCGAATTGGGCTGCTTCCTGCTGCAGGTGGTGGCACTTACCTGCAGATGGTGCCCGCTCAGGGTGTCTTTTCTACGCCAACATTTCAAATTCGCTTCGGTGACTCGACCGTAGTCAAATTTGAATATCCTTCGGAGTACATTGCATTTTCCCATCGAATAGAACGCCAGGTGGCTATCGATGACAGCGAAGTTGTTTTCGTCGGATATGGGATCGTCGCCCCGGAGTTTGAATGGAACGACTACAAAGATGTCGACGTCAAAGGCAAAACTGTAATCATTTTGATTGGTGACCCGTCTCGTCCTGATCCGCAAGATCCGGATAACTTGGATCCGTCGTTCTTCAAGGGTCGCTCTCTTACATATTATGGACGATGGACGTATAAGTATGAAAAGGCGAGGGAGATGGGCGCTGCATGCGCTCTCATCGTCCATGAAACAGCGACTGCCGGGTACGGCTATGACGTCGTAAAAGAGAGCTGGGGGAAAGAGAACTTCAATCTAGTCACCACCGAAGAAGACCTGCTTGCCCAGGGATGGCTCGCGCTTGATACCACTAGAAGGGTGTTTCAGCACGCCGGTCTGAACTTCGACAGGCTGAGAGCTACAGCTAATCAGCCTGGTTTCGCGGCGGTTCGACTTGCGGCCCACGCCACCATGACAGTTCAAAACGAGTCCAGATCGATCGAATCTCACAATGTGATTGCGCGTCTTGAAGGCTCCGACGAGAAGCTCCGCAACGAGTGTATTTTGTACTCAGCACATTGGGACCACTTCGGTTCTGTTGTGAGAGCAGATGGCACCAGGGACGTATTCAGCGGAGCCGCAGACAATGGCTCAGGCGTGGCGGCGATTCTGGAGATTGCCAGAGAATTGTCGTCGATGAAAGATAAGCAGCGGCGCT
>CAYTDR010000625.1:0-5318 GCA_964436185.1 uncultured Candidatus Obscuribacterales bacterium
CTCGATAATTCGTAGATTCGCACGCGATCATCCATTAGCATTCAATTCTCCTACCCTCAGTATTTTGGCACGTTTTTGCCATAATCTGTGCATAGATCCGAAATTGCCTTAATAAGTTGTGGATCAATGCGAGGACCTGGCGGCCTTCTCTCTTGTTTGTCTTCTTTACGTGGACGGCGGGATAGAGCATTCAAGAGCTTGTTTTTCTTTTGAGCCTTCTCGAAACAAGCAGAATCAGGGCAAAGGTAAGCAGAGCGTCCAAATACGCTCTGTCTCACTGTGTTAAGAACAACTTCGCCTGTACTGTGATTTCGTGTCAGCCGCAAGAGCCCACCTCGAGGGCGCGCCTTGCGACAGCCAACACAGATTCGTGTCGGACTTTCTTCCATCAATCCTCTGTTTTACTGAGTCGTCAGATCTTCGAGTGTTTGATTCAGGTTTCTAAACGAGCCGCCAGCCTGACTTTCTGACTTGATGTCAATCTTCCATTGAGTCAGTTTAGCTGCCAGCCTGACATTCTGACCGCCTCTTCCGATAGCCAGCGAGAGCTGGTCATCAGGAACAATGACTTCAGCGCGCTTACCACCTAGCTCAGGCACGTCGTCGTAAAGTGCGACAGTCGTGATTCTGGCTGGAGAAAGAGCGTTCGATATATAGTCGACCGGATCGCCTGAGAAGCGAATTACATCGATCTTCTCGTTACGAAGCTCGGCGACTACGTTTTGAATTCTCACTCCGCGGGTGCCGATGCAAGCTCCAACGGGGTCGACATCTGCGTCTTCGGAATGAACGGCGATCTTGGTTCTGTATCCGGCCTCTCTGGCAATGGAACGAATTTCGACAGTTCCGTCTTCAATCTCAGGCACATAGAGCTCGAATAGCTCTCGCACCAGCTCGGGATGAGCTTGCGAGACGATAATCTGAGGTACGCGGCCCGACTCTCGCAGTTCGAGCACATAAACTCTTACCCTGTTGCCTACGCGGTACGTTTCGCCAGGGAGCTGTTCGCGGGTGGGCATGCAGCCTTCTACGCGGCCAAGATTGACAATTACATTGTTTCTTGTGTTGCTCAAAACTTCGATTCGTTCGATCTGTCCTGTGGTGCAGGTGCCCTTTCTGGCTTCGAACTCTTTCTTAATCAATTCTTTTTCAGCTTCTCGCAAGCGTTGTGTTATCAACTGCTTAGCGGTTTGAGCCGCAATTCTGCCGAACTCCGAGAAGTCCTGCGGAGTCACTTCGATTTCGAGCACTTCACCTGTGGTGACGTCGGGAATCAGATCCTGAGCCTCTTCCAAGCTGATCTCATGGTATTCGTTGGCGACTTCTTCGACTACCTCTTTGGGTGCAAAGATGCCAATTTCGCCTGTCTCGGTGTCAAAGATTGCGCGAACACCCTCGACATCGTGGTCGGGTACCTTCTTCTTATAGGCTGCAACGATCGCGTCGCAGACGTAGGAGATGAACTCCTCTTGCGGAATATTTCGCTCTCGTTCGAGCTCTTCGGCTGCCTCTAGTAGTTTGTCACCAATTTTGATCAAGGGGTGTTCCTCCCATCTTTATTCAGTTGTATTTGTTTTATTCAGTTGTTATTGGCGTCTGGCGCCCGGTCTAAAAATTCGTGTTCGTTGTCATGATCCTTATTCTCTTCAGGAATTTGAGGATGGAGCTTGACCGACAGCAGCGCATCCTTGGAAACCTTAATTGAATCGGGAAGCTCCGGTGATAATTTGTTTTTGCTCTCCTTCTTGCCCTTTCGTCCGTGAGAAGGCTGCTTGAAGGGAAGCGGTGAAGTCAGATGGAGCGAATCGGTGGCATGTGAATCCAGCACCGCGATGAAACAATCGCCTAAAAGATCATGCGGTTTCTTCAACAGAACTTTGACCTTTTCTCCTTTGAATATCTCGAGCTCTTCATCCGATTTGAGCTGTCGGTCTATGCCGGGGCTCATTACCGATAAATCATAAGAGTCGGTGATCAAGGGCGCGCCGGAGGGCTTCGTTGTTTCTTCCAGTTTCGCGTCGAGGAGCCGGCTCATAGATTCGCAATCGTCCAGGCTCACACGTCCGTGTGGCCGATGAATAGTCACTTCTAGAGTTCGTCTTCGTCCTTGAGTAGTAAAACGAGCGCTGACAAGGAGAAACCCCTGGCTGGTGGCAATCTGGCTTGCCAGATTCTCTATATCGATCAGTTCCTGCGATTTTTTCTTGTCGGTCACTTCTGAACCATTGTCGCTCAAACGCTTCAAGCACCGATTCTTGTTCGGTGCCGAGAGAAGTACATATGCGAATATATCGTAGACTCTCATCCGATTGCCTACGACACCTTCAGTTCCTTCTCTGGCGTTATGGTAACATAGCCAACTTTTGAGGCCAACGCTCTTCGATAGAATACAAACGTTTCCGTAATCTTTTGCAAGGCTGACGGATTGTTCGAGGCGAGAATGGCTTCTCATGCAGGTTTTGTCTGAAGGATAATGGACGAACCCTGGCTCGCGGCATCCAGTTGATTAGGACAGTGATCATGACCTTAGAGATAACAGTTTCTAATCGCCAAAGACGGCATACGCTCTTGCTTTCCGAGGTTGAAAACATGGCTGAGACGATCTCATCCGCTGTTTGTCGCAATCTCGAGGAATCGCCCTGCCAGTGGTTAAGCTCGGCAAATGTGAGAGAGATTGAAGAACGCGGCATAATCAGTGTCGTCCTCGTCTCCGACGAGCGCATCAGAAAGCTAAACAAGGAATGGCGCGGCAAGGACAAGGCTACCGATGTTCTCTCCTTTCCCCTCGATGAGGAGGCGCCTCCAGCGGACATGCCTTTCGAAATCGGCGAAGTAATTATCTCCATAGATAGAGCCAAGGCGCAGGCGGAGGATCTTGGCCATTCCTTCGAGCGAGAACTGGCTTTCCTCACCGCTCATGGCATGCTGCATCTGTTCGGTTTCGACCATGAGACTCCGGAGGAGGAGGCTGACATGTTCGGCAGGCAGAGAATAATTCTGGAGAAGGCCGGTTTTCCACGTCTCTAGGCTTCGCGGATAGAGAACTTTTTAAATAGAAATTTTTTGAATAATCTAGTCGATTTGCGTGCTCGCCTGGAATTGAGGAAAGGCACATGTCGTGAGCTTTTCAAGCGCCAATAAAGATCATGGCGCAGACGTATTTCGAGGTAAAGATTCTTTGCAGCAAAGCCTGATGCGCACCGGTTGGAGATTCAATATTTATACATCTTGTAAACATAGATTAGACAATTTAAGGGTATGCTGCGCCAAAAACATGCATGATTAGTATTAGGGCCCTTACAGGAATCCAATGTGAGTACAGAGCGACCGGCACCAAAGAAACGTGGAACTCAGGAGTCTTCCCGGAAGAATGGAAGACGGCGAGAAGATGTTCGGGGCAACATCGCACTGAAGAAGGGCGGCCGCGGACTTGATGTAGTTCGGCCCAACTCCAGTCTCATTCCGGAGATTTGGAAGCGTAAAACAGGGCGAGCCGGAAGTTTAATCGAATCTTTTTACCATGCATTTCACGGGCTCAAAGTAGCATTTGTCGAGCAGCGAAACCTCCGCATACATTGTTTTCTTTCATGCCTGGTTGTAGCGGCGGGTCTATTCTTCCGTATTGATGTTGTTAGTTGGATCGCACTAACCATGGTAATGGCCATGGTGATCGCTGCAGAGCTGTTCAATACTGCGCTGGAACACCTGGTGGACATATCTTCGGACGGACAATACAGCTATCCGGCCAGACTGGCGAAAGACACCGCTGCGTCGGCTGTTCTTGCCATGTCGGTAATGGCGGTTATAGTTGGGGCGATGATCTTCGTGCCCAAAATCGCCGGACTTTTCATCCACTAAAGAACTTCGAAAGTTTCGCTCAAGTCTCAAAGGCCCTCGAACGGCGTTTGACATACCGACGACGTTCGTCCAACCGTCTACACAATGTTCCTAGACGGTTTATGACGCGCTCTTCGCTGAGGTTTTTCTCGGCGTGGACAACGCTGGTTTGGATTTCTTGCCAAGAGGTAGTTGATGGTTGGTCGATATCTTCTCAGGGGTGGAACAAGTTGCTTGTGTTCCTCTGGCAGGGTCCGACTTTTGGCTGTATATACTTTGGATATTGGGGCTGTGACTGACTTTCGCCAGATGAAATAAACTCAATAACCGATTGAGCGACCTATATTGAGGGAACAATATTCTTTGTGATGAAGGTGTCGGGAATAGGTGACTTGCCAGGAGCCAGTCCTTCTTTGACCGAACCTTCAAAACGCCGTGTTGGACGTTATTCCCGGCTTTTGTCGGAGAATGCACGATCGACAGTCAAATTCTCAGGCCTCAAGTATAGATATGCGTGTGGAATTTGCGGCGGCAATCTCGAGAGAAAACAGGAGAGATGGAGATGGCAGACTTACCGGATGCTGGCGGCGGCAACCAGCTGAATTTTTTCCCGGAGAACTCGGGCAATGGGCGCAGAGATCTATCACAAGATGTCTACAACCCTCCATTCAAGGGTGATCATACAGATGACTCGAACAACGATGACCAGGGTGATAATGGCAATCCCCTGTTTGACGATGCTTACCCGGATCGGGTAGGCGCACGCGCGACAGATGCTGTAGAGGAAAGGGGGACCGTCGACAAAGGCGATCGAACAGATTCCAATTCGTTCATCAGTGCGCTTTACGTGAACTCACAGATTGAATCGCATAGACCCATAGAGCCGCTTGAAAACTTGGCTCAGGTTCTCAACCAGAACCAGGAGGTGAACGCGTCATCTGGCTGGCAGCCAGGCTTAGGCTTACAGCAACAACAACGTCCCCTGGCTCGAGTGGGTTACGGTGACTATTACCAAGGTCGGCAAGGATTCAATGACAGTTGCTGGGGAACAGGCCATCGAACCTGTCCTCCGATAGAATCCAGGACCGGCGAAAGTAGTACCGCATTAGGTGTGACGTTCGGCAACGAGCGTTATTCAAGCCGTATTCCGCACTACTTGCAACAACGTCGACAGGGCGCATAGCCTCAAAAAATTCAACGAGAAAATTTTTCCGTTCCCAGCCACCGGCACAGCCGGTCTACAGGAACGGAAGTTTTTTTGCGTGGCGAGTGATGAGACTCGCGGTAGTGATGTATTCCGTCTCTACGTCTCAACCGGACCTCTAACCGGCTCGTTCCTCGAGCTTCTCGACAAGCTGGAAAAATCGATCGCCATTAGCCAGTTCGTGAATCGACATACGGACCTCGAACACATCTTTAATGTGTTGTTCGCTGAGAACCTCTTCAGCTCCGCCTTTGACCAGCATCTGAGTCGCCCCTCC
>CAYTDR010000626.1:0-5317 GCA_964436185.1 uncultured Candidatus Obscuribacterales bacterium
GCAAAGGCGTGCACGGCCGTGACCCCCGCGTTGGCGAAGGCCATTCCGGCCAACGTGGTGTTCATCTGGTTGATCCGGTCCGGGTGGAGCCGCCGCCGCGCCGATCCGGCCATGATGATCCCGCAAAACATCCTGGCCCTGCTGGCGATCTCGCTGGCCTACATCGCCATCCGGCCCGAGGACCGCGGTGTGGTCTTTGCCCTGCTGCCCCTGGTGATCGTGTTTGGCATGTACACCCACACGCCCAAAGAGACCCTGGTGATCGGTGGGGGCGCCATGGGACTTGTCTACAAAGCTCGCCACCTGCTTATGAAGCGCATCGTGGCGCTGAAAATGCTTCATCCAAACATGGTGGTGGACGAGGGCACAGTAAAACGGTTCCAAAAAGAAGCTGAAGCACTCAGTTGCTTAAATCATCCGAACATCATTACGGTGTTCGATTTCGGCGTTTCTAAACAGGGTCAGCCGTTCCTGGTCACGGACTATTTGGAAGGACTGACGCTGGCGCAAGTTCTCGAGCAAACCCAAAGATTGGATTGGCGTCGAACTGTAGGTATCTTCACTCAGGTGACCTCCGCTCTTGCGCATGCGCATAGGAATGGCGTCATACACCGCGATATCAAACCCAGCAACATAATGTTGATTCACTTCGAGGATCAGAACGATTTCGTCAAAATCCTCGATTTCGGCATTGCAAAAGTCATCAGCGAGCAGTCAGATTCGCAAGCGCAGCTAACGCGAACGGGCGAAGTATTCGGCAGCCCTCTTTACATGAGTCCCGAGCAGTGCAGAGGCAAGGGGCTAGATGCTCGCTCTGATATGTACTCTCTTGGTTGCGTACTCTATCGGTGCCTGACTGGGCAACCGGCGTTATACGGACAGGACCTTGTCGAGTGCTTGTATAAGCATGTACATGAGACACCAGTCGCACTCAGGCAGGCGGCGCCAGATGCGGATATTCCGCCGGAGTTAGAGGCGACGGTTGCGAAGTGTCTTGAAAAAGATCCGTCTGCACGCTTCCAGACTATGGCCGACCTGAAAGACGCACTCAACACCGTACTTGCGGAAGTCTCGAGCGACTCGATTCTCCATCAAATACCGCAACCAGGTAGGTTTTCGCCGTCAACTGCAGTTGCATCAGACGGCTCAAATTCGACAACGTTGGTTCAAACGGTAACTTCCCAAGAATCACCATCACAAGAACAACAACAGAGATTGGAAGCAACCTCAGCTGAGGTATTGGAACAGTCCATACATCCAAAAGGTCGAGATGATGCTCCTTCGGGGACGCCGCTGCCAACCGAAACCGTTAACGATCACGGAGCATCAGTCAAGAAGCAGGGCGTGATATTGACGATTTCATGTGTGGTACTGCTCATAGTGGCAGGCTTTGTGGCTATGAACTTCGTGAAAAAGGGTGAAGAACCTGAAAAACCAGGTACTGTCTCCTCAACGAAGCCGCCAGCCAACAACGATCCCAGCGATGATTCCTATGAAAATCTGTTGAGAGAAGCAACCGAGGATTTTCAGTCCGGTTATTACACAGAAGCGAAGGAGCAGTTCGAACAGGCGCTGCAACAGGCGAAGAAGAACGGGGCATCGAAAGCTAATACAGCCAACATTTTGCATCATCTTATTTTGGCAGCTATCGAAGACACATCGTTCGATTCAGCCAAGAAGTATCTCAAAGAGCTGGAAACGCTTGCCGGAATTACTGATCAAACAAAGACACCAACATCGAGAGAAGCGGCAGAGGCGTTCTACGACCAGGCAGCTATTCTGATGTTCCAAAGCTCCAAGGACTCGAAGGTAAAGGCGGAGCAGCTATTTAGCAAGGCTCTAATTTATTACTCGAATACGTCCGGAGTCGGAATCGACCGAATGCGAACGTTGTCCAGACTTGGACAGCTTGCCTTGATGAACGGCGATCTGCAGAAAGCCAAGGACTACATGAAACAGGCGGTGGCAGTCGCAGAAGAAGATCCGTCAATAAGCCAGTTGGAGCTAGCGCTCAGACTCGATCAACTTGGCGATACTTATGTCCTCCTAGCGAACAGTACGCATAGCCCGAAAGTTCATTACCAGGATGCGGAAAATCTCTACTCGCGAGCTCTGCAACTCAGGCGAAGTGTGGTGCGCAGCGACCAACATCCGGCACTGGCGCTTAGCTACAAGCGTTTGGGAATCATGTATTTCCACAAGGAAGATTTCGGCAAAGCGATGGACGAGTTAAACAAATCGCTGGAAATTCTGAAGAAGAATGAGGCGCCACTACCGATGATTGCCGAGATCCAGAGGGCGATTTCATATGTGTACCTCAAGCAACACGACTTCGACGTAGCTAAGAAGACTTTCGAAGACGCCATCAAGACTGCCACCGCAGGCGGCACTACGCCCGGACAGGTGAGCAAATGGAGAAAGATGTTCGATAGTCTGCAGAAGGCTGAGTCGAAACACCATTAAGCTGTGTGGAGCTATTGCCTGCTGGACCTTCTGTCGCAGGCGTAGAAGGTCTGTTCTTCTGCAGTTGAGGATTGCTTGATGGTGACCCATCCAGATTCCTGGCACCACCTTGTCGCCAGCGAGATGACTGATCGTTTTGTCCGCTGTCTCCACGGCCGATCTCTAGTCACAGACCGTGCGATTTCCCTCAAAGTGATAGGTCGCTTGACCATATTCCGAAGTCGACTTGCTATGAGTCGTGCCATCTTGACCAATGATTCGTGGGCGTATCCTTCGTCTCTTCTTCTTCGAAGAAACAGTTCACGCTCCGGCAACAGTGGACCTTTCCGATGTTCGGCGATCACTTTGTGATCTTTGAACAATTCCTCGTACATAGCCGAACCCTCCAGTTGGAACCTAGTTCGACCACTGTGCACGCTGGTGGATGAGTACGCCTCGTGTTTGGAATCTGAGCGAGGGCTATCAGTCAAAACAGTCGTTCAACATCGTTGGTAACGTTTGAAGAAAGAAAGTAAGCCGACAGTTTTCGCTTCGCGACGAAAATATTGTACAGAAGAGCTTCGTGAACGAGAATATGCCATCTGGGGAAGGCAACACCGAGGACCCGACACTGGGTGACTACACATATGTACGTCAAAGCATCGAAAGATCGTGCACTAAATAAGGTGGCTATGAATTCAGAAAAGTAGCCAGCACGTTGAAGATTTCGCCGATGATGATCACCTAGTCGAAGGAACCATCCAAAAAATGTTAATTTAGAACACAGCGCAATCCATACCTTTGGAGGTCCTCTACCGTTTTCGGTGCAGGACCTCAAGAGTTATCTGTCAGCTGTTGATGACCTTCTACGCCATCCTGATGACAAGCCTAGCATCGGGATCATTCTTTGTCGGAGCAAGAACAAAATTGTCGCCGAGTACAAAGAAGCCATAAAAGCAGATGCAGCTCTTGAGCAGGCCTATAGCAATCTGGCGTTAATCTATACTGCCCAGAAGAATTGGAAAAAGGCACTCGAGTCCTTTGACAAAGCGCTGGAAATCAAGCCGGACAGGACGACCAGCCTTAAAGGTCTTGGTACGGTCCTGTATGCCATGAAAAAAACCGACGAGGCAATGTTGAAGTGGAAGAAAGCTGTCGAGATAGATCCAACGTTTGCTTCTGCCTACTACAACATGGGCAACGCTCAGGAGACTCAGAAGAACTACAACAAAGGCCTAGAGGCTTATGTCAAGGCAGTCAGCGTCAATCCAAGAATGGCTGATTCTTACTATCGGATTGGAGTGCTTTTCCGCAGGCAGAGTCATGATGCGCCAGCGCATGCTGTTCTCAACAAAGCGATTGCCCTTGAGCCGGATGCTCAGTTCGCTCGAGATGCAACCCGTGCGCTGCTTTCCTGTGCATCCAACCCACGATCGATTACCAAAGAGAGAACTTCTTAGAAGGTCTAGTTGATGCAAAGGATTCTTGATCCAACGGTAGAAGAAGATTATCAATTACGATTGCAACGGGCGTTTGAGTGACCGGATCGCTGAAAATCCTGGCGGGGAAGAGCGAGCTGGTGTCCGCATCCCTGGATGCACATTCTTGAAAAAGTGTCTGAACAAACGCTCGTTGTCCGTCGATGTTGAAAAGCTCGAGCTTCACACGCTTATCTGGTGAACCTTCCAGATTAGTAAACCGATAGTCGACCCAGTACTCATCTCCTCCGGCTAGATCGCGTGACGTGGTCACTCTGGTCACCAGCACCTGACTGGGCGAACTTCGTTCGACAATATCAGCAATCTTTTCCGCGTTGGTCGCTTGTTGACCCATGTAGATCGGTATGTAGTAGATGAAGAGAATAATGCCACCCAAAGGCCAGAGAATAAGATGTCGAAAAAAGATGGGGATAGACTCGTTCAGCAAACAGAAAACAAAGCCAGAGATTGCCACCGCGATTAGAACTGCACATACTAAAGTGACGATTACGGAACCATCACGCTGGGACTCCAAAAGCAGATCAATCATTTGATGCCTCATAGACTCACATTCTCCAATCGCCTGGGATGGAGGTTGGAGAGAAACACCCGACGTTGATATACAGTCCAGAAATCTCTTGACTTTTGTTCGCGAATGTTCACCCAGAAGAATGTTAGACAATCCTTTTCGACCAGTCTTTACTGAGAACACTTGGTCCTCTACACTCAAGGCGATAATCTGATCAAGCCCGGAAGGGGAGCTGCGTTGGCTAGATTTGGAGTTTCTGGAATCTATATAGACCAGGCAGGGGACGGTTTCGATTTTCGCCTCAGCAGGCGAAAATTTCTCACCTAGTTCAAAAACTGCTTCGCTATTGAAACTGCGATCCAATCTCAAGACTATGGATCCAGACGAATCTAGCTCCTTCAGTTCAATCCAGTAGTCGAGCGAGTAATGGTGGATATTTGTGATTACCATTCGTTTGGATTGATTGGAGCGAACACATGAGCAGACTGCCGTTATGAATCGAGCCGTTGAACGCCAGGAATTGAGAATGCCTGCCAGGAGGGCAAAAAAAACAGCAAGTATCAAGTTAAGTGGCCAGCAAGTTAGCCCTACATCGGTTTTCACGACAGCTATCGTCAGTACGATCAACAACAAGCCAACTGAGCCCAGCAATAACTTAAGATCTCGCTGTGCTAAATGTGCATCAGTCTCAAGAGTTCGTACCTGCAGCCCATAAGATCTATTGACACCCAAAGTAAATTCCAATGGGAGCATAGAGAGCATTACGGCAACTAACCAGACAAGCTCCGACGCCTTCATTCCATTTAGAACTAGTACTGTGACTATTAAGAACGTACCTGCGTTGTTGAGCAATATGCGTTTGGTGTTA
>CAYTDR010000627.1:0-5310 GCA_964436185.1 uncultured Candidatus Obscuribacterales bacterium
CCAAAGTCGATCGAGGAGTGCTTCTCACCCGCGTGTGGTACGTGAGAGAAGTAGATCCGGCGCGCAAGATCGTAACCGGCATGACCCGCGATGGTACATTCCTCGTCAAGGACGGCAAGATCGCCAACGGTATCAAGAACATGCGCTTCAACGTCAGCATCTTCGATC
The DNA here is from genome assembly GCA_964436185.1 of uncultured Candidatus Obscuribacterales bacterium. Classification (GTDB taxonomy): domain Bacteria; phylum Cyanobacteriota; class Vampirovibrionia; order Obscuribacterales; family Obscuribacteraceae; genus CAYTDR01. The sequence goes on from CAYTDR010000627.1 coordinate 169, forward strand.
TGCTCAATAACGTTCTACATCTCGGAACATCGAGAAGAACAGCAGGAGAAGAGACGTTCCCAGCAGTAGTACCAGCGATGGTGGTGAAGAATTTCAACTTCACAGAAGTGACTCGTTTCTAATTTCGCGAACAGCGTCAGCATTCTCCGCGACGACGCGTGAACTTTCTACGGGAAGCACTCCGTGTATCACTCCCCAGCACTCGATTTTCAAGACGACTCCGTGCCTAAATCATTGACACAGATCGACGCCGCTGAAGCATTCACGCAAAATGCGCGAAATTCTAATTTGAGTCTCTCACTCGTTCGATCTAGGATCAAACATCCGATGCAAAAACCCTTTTTGACCCTATTTCTAATAGCCTTTTTCTTCGCTCTGGTGAGCGAACCGGCTTGGGCGCAGCGGAAAGTGAACCATGTCTTCATCATCAGCTTTGACGGCGGCAAGCCGGCAGTTATGAAGCAAAGCAAAATGGACCACCTGATGAGCCTGGCCAAAGAAGGTGCGGCGACCTGGCATGCTCAGACGATCTTTCCAAGCATCACACTGACCTCTCACACCTCAATGCTCACCGGACTGAAGCCGGAGAAGCACAAAGTCTACTGGAACGATTGGGAACCCTGGAGAGGCATCATTTCTTCGCCGACGATTTTCAATTTGGCCAAGGCTCAGAATCTGACGACAGCTATGTTTGTCGGCAAACCGAAGTTCATTCATCTATATCAAGAGAAGAGCCTCAATTGCTTCTCTCTGCCGTCCTATCTCTGTGCGGATGCGGCTAACAAGGCTGCTGACTATATAAAGGCGCGCAAGCCGAATCTGTGCTTCATCCACTTTGCTGATTCAGATAGCGCCGGTCATATGTACGGCTGGGGCTCGGAACAACAGAAAGAAGCGTTCGAAACGGAAGACAAGGCATTGAAAAAGGTGATGAACGCCATTCATGATGCCGGTATCGAGAAAGACAGCGTCGTCATTATGAGCGCCGATCACGGCGGACATGAAAAGACGCACGGTTCGAAAAGCCCGGAAGACATGACCATTCCGTGGATCGTTTGGGGATCTGGAGTAAAAAGTAATTTTCAGATCGAAGGACCGGTCACCACATACGATACCGCAGCTACAGCACTCTGGCTCCTTGGCGTTCCCCTCCCTCACGACATGGATGGAACGCCAGTAAAGCGTGCCTTTTCTTTTCCATTGTAAGAAAAACTTCCGGATACATTCATCCGGACAGTGATTGGACAGCTTCAGCTCAATGATCTGTCACCACATACAATACCACTGATTCAATACTGTATTTTTGAATATCTAATGAAAAGCGGCATGAATAGCTGCCCAATAAATCACTCGGCCCAGATAAAAGTGAGAGAATGCTCATCCTGCACTGTATAGATGGTGCAGTGGATATTGCTCGAAAATTGATCGAAATAAATCTCACAAAGCACATGACTTAAATACTCTTAGCTTGATCAGCAAGTACTCATCACGCTTCAGGTCCTGTAACACCAGGTAATTCTAAATCTCCCATTCATTGCACTTACTGACATCTATTTCTAGAATCAGCTCACCTCATACAGATTCTTCTCTTTAGTCCAATTACAGAACCAGAAAAGCAAACAGCACTAGCCATCGACCAAACCAAGCACTTGCCTGCTGCAATGAGGCACTTGTTTGAGTCCCAACTGTTTCGACTGTTCTCTCGATGGTGGCCGATTATCGAGAGGGTCATATCGGCCCAAAATAAATTACTTACTTACCCCTTGCGAGGAAAAAGATGCGCGTCTTACTCTTGCTTGTCTGTTCGTTTGCCCTTTTCTCGAGCGGCTGCAACAGAAACGATTCCTCGATTCCTCTGAGCCAGAAGAAGTCCGACGAGGAGCCTCAAGGAATCATGGCTCCGGAAGACATTCGTCGTCCCGATGGAACGCTCAAATACCGCGTTCGTCGCGTCACATCGTCCAGCATTCGCGGAACACAGCGCGAAATTCACGAGGTCGACTTTTATTCCGAGGACGGAAAGCGAATCCAATGCACCCAGAACTACGTCCTCGGTGCTCTCACGCCGCAAGTAAGCCTCGAATGGCGTTACGACGCCAACGGGCGGCGCATCGAGACATGGCACTATCGGTTCTCAGACCAGACCCTCAGCAAGGTCGAGTACCTTGATGACGACGGCAAAGTGCGGCACACCGAGGAACACGATGCCGCCGAGCAGATTCTGGTCGTCCTGCCTGTCGAACTCTGGTAACAACCTCACCACTAGCCCAGGAGCATAGTCATGAAATCACTGCTCTTCAGCATTGTCGCGGGACTGTCACTCTTCGTGGCGGGTCAAGCGACGCTTCAAGCACAGACTCCCCCGACCGGGAAGGCGTCTGTCACTGAGTGCTATCAGAAGATTCTCAAAGAGATCGAGGACCGGTTCATCGGCGGGGTGCCCGCAGGTTGGGAGGAGCTCAAGGCTCAAACTCCAAGGGATTTCGAAGACCTGCAGCTCCTCGTCGGTCAGGCGGTGGAGAAGTGCGGAAATCCCGACCTCAAGCTCATCCCCATCAGCGAAGCCACTGCGCGCAATGCCACCAGAGAAGGTGGCCATCCCGGCATCGGCATCACCCTGAGCAAAGCGCCGGTCGTCACGGAAGGTGCGCAGATCGCAGAGGTGGCTCTCGATTCCCCGGCAGCAGATGCCGGACTGAAAAAGGGCGACGTGATCTACGCCGTCGACGGCAGGCGTATCACCGGATGGTCCCTGACTGCGGTGACAGAGTATCTCAAGGGCGAGCCGAACTCGACAGTGGCCATCACTGTTCGGCGCGGACGCCTGCTCGAGAATATCGCCGTAGACCGAGATGTCACCGGGCAACCCGGCATCACCCTTGATACCACCGGCAACCAGTTGGCCTACGTCGTTCAAGCGGTTAACGACGGATCTCCGGCAGCGAAAGCCGGCATCCAGGCGGGTGACATCATCAAGACCATCGACGGGGCGAACATCGCAGAGATCGCTCTCTCCGAGGAGCCGACGACCCGCATCGTCAACCGTCCAATCGGCGCGCCAATCGATCTCGTCCTCTCCAGGCAGGGTAAGCAGGAAAGCCGCAACCTCTTGCTCGGGGTGGTTGGCGATGGCGAAAGTCGCTTGCTCTCCGGAAGGTCGACCAACGGCAATTCCCACGGCTGGTTCTACGTCAAGACCAACAACCTCGACTGGTATGGGTTGGTCCCCGCCCTGGATGCGGAGCTGACCACCAACAAGGACCTGCCGCTGTTGATTGTCGATTTGCGTGGTGCCGCCGGAACCGACCCGGACATTGCCGCCCAATTGCTCAGTCGCTTCGTCCAGAGCGCAAAACCGCTCGTCGGCGCGCAGCGGAAGGTGCCGGGCATGCAGCCATACCCCTTCCTGTATGTCGGCTCACCCGCCCCCAGCCCGTACGCCGGTAAACTGGTAGTGCTTGTGGACCAGGACACCGCGGGAACTGCTGAGCTGGTGGCATCGGTGCTTCAATCCAGTGGTCGAGCGAAGGTCCGCGGTACGCCTACCAGCGGCAGCTTTGTCATCCCCTCCTACTTCGAGGTGCAAACGACCGATGGCGATTGCCTGGCCATCGCCATCCCCTCAGGCCGACTGTTCAGCACCAGCCAGGAAACGCTCAAGGCACTGAGGCCGGATCGGACCGACCATGGCCGCCGGAATGAGAATCTCTTCCACGATGAAGTGGTCCGAAACGTCCTCGACGAGGTCAACCCCAACTCCTTCGGCAGCACGATCTTCCTGTGCCTGCTAGTCTTCCTGCTCTTCTGCCTGCTCGCCATCGGACTGGCGTTGTATCTCGGCGCGCAGTTCGCCTTCGAGAGGTGGCTGAAGAACAAGAGGCCGCCTCTCTACGTCGCGGTGATCTTCCTCGGCGCACTGGTTCTGACGGCGGCGCTCGCCGGCCGCTACGCAGGGCCGCCTAAGCCACAGACGTCCGAGGTAGTCGTGCAGGTCTTCATCGATGATAGCCCACTCGGCAAAGCTCAAGACAAGGCCGTTCAGAAGCTGGTGTCCGAGTACTCCGGCTCGATTCGCTTCGAGATCGTCAACGTCACCAAAACGCCCGTTGCCGACCTGAACCATGTTCCCACAGTGAGGGTGGGACTCCACGCCTTCGCTGCTGACGGCACGGAAGTCGGCTCGTCGGTCCAGGGTTCCGGTGTGCGCACGAGAGCTCAGATCGTAGAGGCGATCGAAAGCGCGCAGAGTAACGCCCGCTCGATGCGCTTGCCCGTGCCCAACATCACCCGAGCCAAGCAGACACCGTAAGCAACGCTAGCACCGGTTGTAGTATCACATCGAAGGACCGCCATTCACAAGTGGCGGTCCTTCGAGTCGGACGGAGCAGGAGTCACACACTCAACCTTACCGAATCTGCTAAAACAGGGAGTTTGAGATGAGGTTCAAATCGGACAAGGCATTGGCTGACTATCTGGAGCAGAACCCGGATCTGGGATTCATGGAAGTCGACCACAGTCCTGACCTCACGCACCTACCGACGCTGCCCCACTGGGTTAAAGTGCTGATGATCTGCAACGGGCCCGCAGGTGCTGCCCAGCACAGTCTGCCCTGGTCGCGACACCAAGCGCATCTTCCCAAGAGTTTGGCCTGCTTTGTAGTCTACAACTGCCCAGGTATCCGGAGATTACCTGCCCTCCGGGACTCCGTCCGCGAAATCTACATCGTCGACTGTCCCGATTTCACGGATGTTCCGGTACTGCCTGGCGACCTCTACAGCCTCGTGATCACTGACTGTCCAAGCATCACGCACTTGCCAGCCCTGCCCATGGGTTTAACCAGTCTGGTGCTGCGTCAATTGCCTCAACTCGCCAACCTGCCAGCGCTGCCTGGCTCGTTAAAGTACAACGACATCAACAAGTGTCCCAGGCTTGCCGCATTGCGAAATCAGCCTTGAGGACGCAGCGGCAGCGCGGGCCTACCTAGAACGAAGTCCTCGAAAAAGGGGGAACTGATGATTTGTATCATGCACCTGAGCAACGAGACCATCGCTAAGCTTCTGACGGAGCGGCTCCAGGCGAAACATCCTGAGATCCAGCAGGTTCTCGTGCATGCTGTCTACGATGCTGCTGGTGTTCTCATCG
>CAYTDR010000628.1:0-1302 GCA_964436185.1 uncultured Candidatus Obscuribacterales bacterium
GGAGAAGCCGATCGTCAAGATTCCCAGCGAGGAACGGGCCCGGGTTGCCGAGACTCCTTCATTCAATCGCGCTCTCAGTTTCGCTTCCATGGACACGCCCGGGCCGTTCGAGAAGAAGGCGCGTGAGGCGTTCTACTATGTCACCGTTCCTGAAAAGGATTGGACAGCGAAACGGACCGAGGAGCACATGCGCAGCTTTTCAGATCGCGATCTATTGATCACGAGTGTGCATGAAGCTTATCCCGGTCACTATGTTCAGGGTCTCTGGGTGAATTTGTCAGCTTCCGATGCTCGCAAGGTGTTCGGTTGCATGAGCAATATGGAAGGTTGGGCACACTATTGCGAACAAATGATGCTCGACGAAGGCTTTCACGCAAGGGACGATAAACTGCGCCTGGTACAGCTGCACGATGCGCTTCTGCGGGTCTGTCGCTACATTGTGGGCATTCGTATGCACACTAAAGGTATGTCTCTGGAAGAAGGAATTAGCTTTTTCGAGAAGGAAGGCTTTATGGAGGCTGCCAATGCAGAACGAGAAGCGAAGAGGGGAACGGCGGATCCGACATATCTGGTCTACACACTTGGAAAGCTGAAAATTCTCGATTTGCGTACCGAATATCAGAAGAAAAAGGGCAAGGCATACGACATCGCTGAGTTTCATGAGCAGTTCTTGAAACAGGGCTATCCGCCATTGTCGATGGTTCGTGCCCAGCTATTGGATCTTCCCGTAAAGAAATACTTTCGCTAATACCGAGCGCGGGCGCCAGGCACGTTAAAATATGCTTTTCACCAGTCGGGTCTCTTATAAAAGAACCGCCTGTCGAATTTAGCAGCGAGGAGCGAGAAGATGACGTCAGCTACGGAACTAAAAGACGAGAGTAGAACTGCCGGATTGATGGCAGGTAAGCGCGGGATTATCTTTGGTGTCGCCAACGAGCGCAGTCTGGCATGGAATTGTGCCAAAGCTCTTCACGAGCAAGGTGCTGATCTTGCCTTCACGTACCAGGCGGAGAACCTCGAGCGCAGAATCAAGCCACTGGCCGAGAGCATCAACTCCCCGTTCGTCGAGCAGTGCGATCTCGGTGATGACGAGCAGATCGATAGAGCCTTCGATAAACTAGCTACCACCTGGGATTCACTTGATTTCGTTCTTCATGCTGTCGCATTCGCCAACAAAGAAGACTTGGAAGGTCACTTCGTAGACACAACCCGGGCCGGTTTTCACCTGGCTCTCGACGTCAGCGCATACACACTAACTGCGGTGGCTAGACGAGCAGCAAAACTGATGACGAATGGTGGCTC
>CAYTDR010000628.1:1312-5299 GCA_964436185.1 uncultured Candidatus Obscuribacterales bacterium
TCACCACTCTCACCTATTACGGTGCCGAGAAAGTGGTGCCGAACTACAACGTCATGGGCGTCGCGAAAGCCGCATTGGAAGCCAGCGTACGATACCTGGCAGCCGATCTGGGTGATAAAAATATTCGCGTCAACGCTGTCTCCGCCGGACCTGTAAAAACCCTGGCAGCTAAAGGAATCTCTGGTTTCAGCTCCATGCTCAAGCTGGTCGAAGATAGAGCCCCGATGAAACGTAATATTTCAGCGGAAGAAGTAGGCAAGACAGTTCTCTTCCTGGCCAGCGACCTCTCCTCTGGTATCACCGGTGAAGTCGTACACGTTGACTGTGGATACAACATCTTAGGTATGTAATTCCGACAATCGCGGTGGCATGTTTCTCGTTAGACTCGGCTTGTCTCGCTGGTCAACAGTCCCAGATGTTCGGTTGCTCGATCCAGAGTTTCGTGCTGTTTAGCGAAGCAGAAGCGCAGCCAGTTAGTCGGCGCGCCTGGTCTGAAGAAACTGAAACCCGAAACTGCCACCACTCTAGCCTGGCGTGCGAGATGTTCGACGGCTTGCCGATCGTTCTCGAATCCGAGGTGGGAACAGTCGGCAAGAATGAAATAGGTGCCTTGCGGTCGCAGAAGCTTGAAGCCTGCTGCCAGAAGAGAGTCAGAGAGCTTGTCTCGCAGCGCCGTGTAGTTTGTCAGCAGGTCGGTATAATATTTTTGCGGTAATGATACCGCTGTCACTCCCGCGATCTGAAATGGTGTCGGAGCTACAAGCGTAAAATAATCGTGGACGCGCCTCAACGCAAAAGTATATTGAGGCGGTGCGATCACCCAACCGACTCTCCAGCCCGTCAGATTGTACGATTTAGATAGACCCGAGCAAGTGAAGGTTCGCTCTCTCATTCCCGGCAAAGTGGCCATCGGAATGTGTTTCCTTCCGTCATATACCATGTGCTCATAAATTTCGTCGCAAATGGCGATGACATCCCACTCCTTACAAAGCTCGGCGATTTGCTGCAGCTCTTCCAACGTGAAGACGCGGGTGGTCGGATTATTGGGATTGCTCAGTACGATCGCTCTGGTTTTGGAGTTGAACGCCTCGCGCAGCTCTTGAGGATCAAAAGTAAACTCGGGTGGATGGAGTTTGACGTACCTGACCACTCCGTTAGCTAGGATAATGTTGGCGAAGTAGTTTTCATAGAACGGCTCGAACACGATCACTTCATCGCCAGGATCGATCACTGTGAAGAGTGAGTCGTTAACTGCTTCGCTGACTCCACACGTAACGGTAATTTCTTCTTGTGGATCAATCTGCAGTTGATAGTCGCGGGCATACTTTTCTGCGATCGCTTGTCGGAACGGTATCAGTCCCCAGGTATCACAGTATTGGTTCTGGTTGTTAGCGATTGCATCGATTGCTGTTCGCTTCACCTCATCTGGTGCCTCGAACTCCGGCAGACCTTGAGCCAGGTTGACGACGGTGCCAAGAGCGGTAGCTTCCGCAACTCGTTTCATCGAGTCTCGGATATTCGAACTTGGAATGGCATGCGCTCTTTCCGACAAATGGAACTCGCCGTCTTTGCGTTTCATCTTTATCTCCCACTAATGAGTGCGTAATTATCTTAGCCCATCCAGTCAACGTATTGGCTTCGTCGAGCTTCCAAGAGTTCACATCCGCACTTATTTATAGTCAGGGAAGTGGATGCACAACGTCCAAAAGCGACCTGCAGACAGTTTGGGAATATCCCCATTGAAATACGGATATATGTGGGTAACATTGCAGAACCGCTTGGAAAAAAAATATAAATTCGACGATCGGCTTCTGCCGAGCGTTGCAGCACCGTTGGTTTGAACAGACATGCAAATTTGCATGGCGGTTGCCGCACCGTTTGATCGAACAGTCATGCAAAGTTGCATGGCGGTTGCCGCGTCATTGGATTGAACTGACATGTACCAGTTGCATGGCGTTGACGGTTGTTTTTTTAAGGAAAAGAAGTTGTCTGACGGACGTAATACAGCAAGCGAGCGCGATCAAGCGACTCAAAACCAAGATGCTACGGCAGGTGTAGATAATACTAGCGCTGCTCTACTTGCTAGTCTCAGACCACCCGAATTGGCGAACGCAAATTTGCGACGGCTTTCGGACGCCAGTCACACCGCTTCGACGGAAAGAGGTTTTGCCGGTAGTGCGGCGGATTCCTTCTTGTATAACGGCTTCCAGATGCCTGTCAATGGTGTGGTCCAAATAGCAGACAAAGTCGCCGGCACAGACATGATGTCGCGTGTGCAACTGATAGATGCACCTGCACCAGCTGAGTTCGGCTCATCCGCATGGTTGGGCCAAAACTTCGGTGGAACTGTAGGCGCGGCGTTGCCTTTCGTTGCCATGTATAGAGTCGCCGGACCCGGTGCCGGAGCCAAACTCGAATTGTCTGCTGCTTACGGTCTGAATCGCGCAGCTCTTCCTGCGATCGGTCGTTCCGCGGTGGCTGGTGCTGCCTTCAGTGGTATCTTTCAACCGATTCCGGAAGGAACTGACTTCGTCCGCGGTCGCGTCAACAATATGGTAGTCGGCGGGCTGACAATGGCTACCCTGACGAGTGGCACCATCGGATTGAAGAGCACTGGTTTACGCTTCTTAGGTAACGACGCGGTGGCTGGCGCTCTATCGGGTGCACCAGCGGGAATGGTAGGCATCAATTTGCACTCTGTGCTCGAAGGCAAAGGACTGGCAACCGTTAATCAGAACATCGAAGCAGCATCCACGTTCTCCTTAGCCGGGGCGTTCATGGGGTCTGCCAACACCGTCCATGAGATGATCAAACCGACCTCAGGAGTGAGAGGGGTGAGAACCTGGTATCAGATGTCGGAGATGGCAGACGCGACGCGTGCACCAGGCTGGGAAAATTTCTCCAGTAGAGCCAAGTTTGCTGAACCGCACCACGCGACAACTGGGTCCTTATACCAAGATACAGTGCGAGCATTACAGTCCCGCCCCCACCCGTATACTCAGGAGCAGATATCTCGACTGGCTCGTGTCAAGCAGGACATGGCTTTCAGCATGAGAGAGATCGAGCCACTCAGACCAGTTGTCACCATATATGGTTCAGCTCGCACACCGGAGACTCACTTTGGATATCAGCGAACACGCTATCTGGCTGGCGAGCTAGCCAAAGACGGCTGGTCAGTGATGACAGGCGGCGGAGAGAGAGGAATTATGAGAGCGGGCAACCAGGGTGCATTCCAAGCTGGTGGCAAGTCCATCGGCGTAAACATCGAACTGCCGTTCGAAACACGTCCGAATGAGTTCCAAACCAATAGCGTCACGCACGATATTTTCTCATCGCGAAAGGACGCGTTGAGGCTTACTGATGCGGCCGTCTTCGAAATTCCAGGATTCGGCACTCTGGATGAATGCATGGAGCTTCTGACATTGATTCAGACCGGAAAGCAACAAAGAATACCTATTTTCTTCATGGGTCGAGAAAACTACGGAGCGGTCGAGAGGGTTTTCCAGGGAATGCTTAGAGCCAGGACAATTTCGCCTAATGACATGCATCTCTTCAAGATCGTCGAAGATCCACGACAAGTCGTTCGAGAACTAGGTGCTTATAGAGCATCTCGTCTCGCTGCGGCGCCCAATGAGCAGCCTCTTCCTGCTCCCCAGACTGGATTACGCCCAGCAACACATTAGATTGTTCGATCGCAATCGTTAAATTACTTGATGCATCTGCCTCAAGGCGAGAAGCGCATCACCACTTTGACGGATGAATTCTCGAGCTAGTTTTTTGGCGCACTCTACATCTTTGAAATTAGGAAGGAAACCTGATTTGCATGCTCGCGAAGTGGACATGAGGTGGCGAATGAAACGCAATCCCTGTTCGGTCATCTCGTGATTCTCCGGGCCGCCGCTGCCCAACATAATCATTTTTACGATGGAGGCTTCTGCCATAGAGCGGGCACTCTCGGGTTCTGAGTTAAAGCGATCGAAATTCATT
>CAYTDR010000629.1:0-5295 GCA_964436185.1 uncultured Candidatus Obscuribacterales bacterium
AGAAACCAAGGTTCTGACGGCATTTCGCGCTGATTGGATCGGGAAAGAAGCCTCGGGCAATCTGGAAGAGAACTGGTCGAAGGGCGGAACGCTTAGGATCGTTCGCCTGGTTCCGGCGAAAGAGACAGGCAAATACGATCTGGAGGGCTCGAAAGGCAACAAGATCGACTGGGAAATGGTGCCTATGGCGGAGAATCTCGTCTACACGGGTCAATTGCCCGGCGACTCTCCGCGCACGCTCACAGGGCTCGATGCGGTGGTGCACCATCCAGGCAAACGTTATTCTGCATTGATTATCCGCATGCTTTCCTGTGCTGTGATCGTCGATCGTGATACGTGGGAGCCGGTCACATGCCTCCACAATCCGGAAGGCTCGCCGGACAATCTCAAAGTCACCAAGGTGCATTCCGACCCGGATACATGGGAGGTGAAGTTCGACGATATCAAGTGCGTGGGGCATGAAGCAGGATTTTCTCCGGACGGAAAAATCTTCACCATGATGAACAACATCAAGCAGAACAACATGGCGGTTTACAACACTGCCGATCCCGATCCACGTAAATGGAGTCGCTTTACTTTCGTCAAGGATCCGGCCTGGGTCGGAGACTATCCTAGCCCGTTTCATCTGTGCTTCTCGATGGACGGAAGTAAGATGTTCGTTTCCGTGCTCTATCCAAAGCCGGGGCTCTCCGGTTGTTGCGTGGTCGATACCAAAACCTGGAAGATCATAAAGAAGTTTCAGAACATAGGTCCTGACTGCCAAACAATGTCGGTGACTTACGACGGCAAATACGTTTTTCAGATATTCAGCGGCTTCCAGCGCCTCTCCAGCGGCGCCTTCATCTTCACTCAGGACACCCTGGAGCCCATAGGTTACCTGCCTAACTTCGGCGGACATCACGATTGCGTGATTGTACCCACCAAAGTCGAACACCTGAGAAACAGTCGTTGCACGACGTTATAAGGAGCGCATGATGTCTTCGAATTCCGCAGAAAGCGGCACCAAGGGCAGTGCGCTGAGCGTGGCATGGCTTCTGGCGCGCCTGGCTATGCAGAATTTGCTGCGGCGGCCCACTCGCACAGTGATGTTGTTGGTGGCGGTAGCACTGGGAACCGGAGCCATATTCGCCACGTTCGTGGTCGGGCGTGGTATCGAGTCCAGTATCGAAGAGAGCTTCTCGCGGATGGGGGCGGATCTGATTGTAGTACCGAAAGAAACTATGATCAACATCACGAGCGCGCTCCTGACCGTGCAACCGACACAAGCCTCTTTCGATGAAAAAATGGTGGACGAAATCAGAGCTATGGATGGGGTTGCCCAGGCAGCACCGCAGACGATATACAGTGTCTCGACCATGCCGGACATGCCCAAGTGCCGCTCCAACCTGATCGCCTTCGACCCGAACAATGACTTCACCGTCATGCCGTGGCTGAAGGAGAGGCTACCGCGCGCTTTAGGAAAAGGGGATTTGCTGGTCGGCGGGCGGCGAGCGGAATCAGTCGGCGAAGAGATTCAGCCGGCAGGGACACCGTCGATGGTGTATGGAAAGCTCGGGCGCAGCGGAGTTGGGCCTTTCGATGAATCTACCTTTGCCACGTACGATACGATCGCGTCGCTCGCCGCCACCAGGGATAAAGCGGCCGTGATTCCTTCATTTAAGCGCTCACGGATCTCTGCTGTGCTGGTGCGCCTCGCATTTGGTGCAACGCCCGAGCAGGTTCGCTTCGCGCTCTCCCGGCTCAACGGCGTGAAGGTGATTACGGGCGCCACCGTAGTGACCTCCACGAGGCAGACCACGACGGCCTTGATTGGCGGGATGCTGGTCTTTGCCGGCATCATGCTTCTAGGCTCTCTGATTCTCGTCTCACTTCTCTTTTCCGCAATCATCTCCGAAAGACGCAGGGAGATCGGTCTTTTGAGTGCAATCGGCACAAGGCAGGGAAGCATAGTCGGCCTGCTGGTGGCCGAGGCCTCCTTTGCCACCAGTATCGGTGGTACACTCGGACTACTTTTTGGGGTTGGTCTGCTTTTCTTCTTCCAGCATTCGCTTGTGTACTATCTGGAGACGATGAAAGTGGAGTTCTGCTGGCCAGCCATCAGTGAGATGGCAGTTACAGCTCTCTTGTGTGCCACCATCGCCTCCTCGCTGGGCGTGCTCGGCGCACTGATACCAGCCTGGCAAGCCAGTCGAGAAGAGTCCTATCGACTGATTCAGGGAGAGGTCGCCTGATATGCTCTCTATCCGCCAATTAGGAAAACAGTTTTCTGGTGAAAGCAAAGAGAAGCGCGTTGATGCCGTCAGTGAAGTCAGCTTTGAGGTCGAGACGGGCAGCTTTCAAGCGATAGTTGGCCGTTCTGGCTCCGGCAAGTCGACACTGCTCGGAATGATCGGAGGACTTAGCCAACCAAGTACTGGCTCGGTTGAGGTTGATGGCACCGACATCTGGAAACTGACTGCTGACGAACGGGCAGACTTTCGTAATCGCAATATCGGATTTGTTTTTCAGTTCGCCAGTCTTCTGCCCGCGCTGCGCGCCATCGACAATGTGGCATTGCCAGCCCTGATCACAGGAAGCCTGAAATACACAGAGGCCTATGCTCGAGCGCGCGCCCTGCTAGGTCAGGTCGGTTTATCAGAACGAGTCGATTTCTATCCTGGACAGCTTTCAGGAGGTGAGCAGCGCCGTGTCGCTATTGCCCGAGCTTTGATCAATCAACCGAAGCTGCTGGTCGCCGACGAGCCGACGTCTGATCTGGATGAAGAGACCGAAGAAGAAATACTCAGCCTGCTCATCGATATTCACCGGGCACTCAATCTGACACTCCTGGTGGTTACGCACAATCCGGCAATCGCAGCAAATGCAAACAAGGTGCTCGAAATGCGAGGCGGAAAGGCGTCCGAGAAATCGCCTTCGAATGTGGTGGCAGCCGAGTCATACGCGCCAGAAAACGCACCGGCCAGAGAACGTGTCTCCAACATATTCAACATCTCCGCGCAAAAACAAGCGCAGGAGAAGATGCAGCTCGGCGAAGGTATCGAACGTTTCATTGGACGGCTGGTTCTCTGTATCGTTCCTATAATAGCCGTCGTCTGGGGAGCCAACTATGCAGTAGCGCAATTCGAGCAAAGCTCTTTGCAGGCGCAATCAGACAAGCGAATTGCCCTGGAAGATCTGGCCATGAAGGGTCTGCGCGCCGACGTGAAGGATATTACTTTCGGACCGAATAATACTTACCTCTTGAGTCTTTATCTGCGCAACACAACCGGCGCTCAGCCGATTTACGTAATGGAGCCGGTTGTACGAGCGTTTATTCAGGTGGGCAGCAGCTGGCAGGAGATTCCGATGAAGCCGGCTCAGAGCAACGCCTCGCAAGTACTGAAAGTGGTGCAAGAGCAAATTCAACAATATGTGCTGGAGCCAGACGTCTCCGACTACGCAGAACTGCTGCCGTTCTACATGCACATTCGCTTTTCCAACGACATGCTCATCAGCCCGCGCAAACAGCCAAAGGACGACCTGGTTGATAGAAACGACAACTACTATGTTTATCTTAAACCGCATGGCGCAGACGACTCAGCAATTCTCAAGAAGATGAAGTTTCCTGGCATGCCACCGATCTGGATTCCAATGCCACCACATTGAGTCAACCAACCCACTAGCCGAGGAACACTCTCCATGCCCGATTTGAAACCAGTAGAAAGCCTTATCGTCGATGTGCTGATGGACAATCAGAGCGACAGTTATTCAAGCAAACCGAGTTTTGTCATGCCGGAATTCAACAACGTTATTCGTGCTGGTGCATGTGAGATTTCAGGAACAACGCTGTGCTGCGCCCAGCTAGGATACTCGCTCTTGCTTACAGCCGTGTGCAACGGAAGGCGCCGCAAGCTACTCTTCGATGCCGGACCGGAAGGGTCTGTATTCGTTCGCAACTGCCGCTCGCTCGGATTGGATCTGAGCGATGTGGAGGAGATCGCCATTACGCATGGACACTGGGACCACATGGGAGCGCTTCTCTGTGCGCTAGGAGAGATTACGGCCCCTGGCGGACGTACGGTTCCCTGCCATGTCAATCCCGGCATGTTCCTGCAGCGGGGAGCGCGCCTGACAGACGGCAGCGTGGTGCCTTTCGAGAAGGTTCCGTCGCCTGAGCAATTGAATGAACGAGGGGCGGAGGTTATAAGCGATTTCAGTGAACGGGTTCTTCTCGACAGCTTCTACCTCAGCGGTGAAATCCCACGAATCACGACTTTCGAAAAAGGTCGCGACGATCACTTATGCAGAGAGTCGGAAGAGATTGACTGGAGACCAGATCCGTTACTCATGGACGAACGATATTTAGCAGTCAAGTTAAGTGGCCGAGGTTTGGTAGTGTTCAGCGCCTGCTCACACGCAGGCATCGTTAACGTCCTCCACCATGTCAAATCCATGTTCCCTGATGAGCCTGTATTCGCTGTATTCGGCGGTTTGCATCTTGTAGGCGCACTGGAGCGGATCATTCCTGATACCATCAACGGTCTCAAAGAGTTCAAACCAGAATTCATAATGCCCGGGCACTGTACAGGATGGCGAGCGCTCTGCGCGCTAGTAGCAGAGTTTGGAGAGGCCGTAGTGGTACCTTCGGCGGTGGGTAGCAAGTACAATCTGGAAGGCGCCCCGAGTTGATCGTTTTGACCGAAAAGTGTTAGTCCCAAGTGATTCTGTATTTTCGTTTTGAACTACAAGTGAGCCACGCTCCAAGAAAACGAACCATCGCATTCTACGAGACATGTTCTACAGGAAACGATGAACCGCAGGAGTCCCCAACAGAAAGGAATTTCGGATGCCGCTTGTATTCATTCACGGGGTCAATGTCAGACAAGGAGCGCTGTACGACAAGGAAGTAACTTTCCGAGACAGAAGCTTCATCGACATTTTCTATCGAGAGCTTGGTCGTCAGGTAGAACCGACGAGCATTCTTAATCCATATTGGGGCCATCTTGGTGCCTCGCCGTCGGACGACAATCCATTTTTGCCTCGCGGGCAATACCAGATGCTGTATGCAGCCAGGCCGCACCTTGGCGTAACCCCGTCAGCCTGTGCGGAGATCTTGGAGGAAAGGTTGACTGAAGTTGATGCAGAGAATCCTTTCCTCGACCTGGCACGAGAGGGTTCGCTTGCTGATGTAGTCGACGTCCTGTGGGATCTTGCTGGAGAAGATCTGTCGCACGGTATCGATGAGGCGAAGGTGTCAGCAAGCGAGTTGGCGCGGCAAGCATATAAGGTCCTTCACTTCGCGCAATCCGATGAAGC
>CAYTDR010000630.1:0-5280 GCA_964436185.1 uncultured Candidatus Obscuribacterales bacterium
AGTCCAAGGAGCCTGCAAAAGTGCTCAAGGATCTGATTTCTGGTATAGAGTAAAGAATAATATTATAAGGTATAGGCTATTGGAATCACATATGGAGCTATTGCCTGGACTGGAAGCAGTGGGGCTTGGGCTGGGGCTTGGTGATGGCAGCACGCCTCGCCGCTTGTGACCTACTTTCTGTTTGTCTACAGGCTTCGGATCTCGCTTAGATTTCGGTGAGACCTTGTGCTCATCTTGCTTGACGCTTTGCTTAGAGACCTTATGCTTCGAAGCGCTCTGCTTGCTCTGCTGCACTTTGTTCTTTGCAGAAGCCGTCTGTTCATGCTCTCCTAGCTCCTCATCGTGTGCAGAGTCAGTTCCTCTTGCATCCTTGGCTGAAACGTCAACCGCAACAGTCTCTTCATCTGACACTGTTTCCGCTTCTTCAGTTGCTTCATTCTTGCTCACAATCGATGCGCTATCAGACTTTATTTTGGCAGTTGCTTTCGACTTGCTCTTCGACTGGTCGTTGACACTTTTCCTTTTGCTGACACCAGGTTGGTTGCTCTGAGTATCAGTCTTCGTCAGGTTCTTCGTTGGATTGTGAATCCATCCCGACACGGTCAAAGTTCCCAAAACAATTAATGCTGTGGTGCATGCAGTAACCATGACGAGAACCATCGTACGCATATTACTGTCCATCTCGACAGGAATTCGCCACGGTCTAGTGAAGCGAGTAGGCTCGAGTTGAGGAACAATCTTGTTTCTAGGCACCGGTGCTCCATCCATTATTCCGACAATAATCAAGGTGGTATCATCGTCGTGAAGGGATTTGGAACCGCTCTCCAACAATCGCTCGCGTTCAGCCGATACGAAGCGGTGAAACCCCTCTTGTGACTTCATTCTCGAAACAAGCGAGATTGCCTGGCGTTGTTTTCCTTCTTCCAATTGCCGAGTAAACCAACAGGCCAGGGCATCAGACATCAAATAGAAATAGTCGCCAGGCAACCAACTGTCGTTTTCGTGAACTCTTCTTACTAACTCGAGATTGTTTGCATCTTTGCTGCTGGATAACAGCTCGCAAATGTTGCTGAAATCACTCGTCGACATTTCGGGGAAGCGGGTTATGACCGCGCCATTGCGTATGTGAAATAAACAACTGTCACCGATTGCTACACCTGACCATCGACGGCCCTCAGCGGAGATCCGCAGCGTTACTAACGCCGCTGCTGCACCGAGTTTCGCTTTTTCGAGCGTATACCAGGGCAGCTCCTTCACTGCGACGTGTGAGTGCCAGCGCTCCTTGATGCAGGCCAGCGAAGCAGACGAAATTGTGGACTCCGTCCACTCGTTGGCAGCATAGCCTGCAACGAGCAGCTCCGCCCAATGCTTTGAGAAGACAGCATCAGTGGCTCCATCTGCCAAAGCGCACCGAAACTCGTCATCACTTTGATATGACTCTATCCATGGTTCTGAGTAGTCTCGCCCTTGCGGAAAAGTGGCATCTTGATATTCCACAAAGGTTGATGCCTTCTTATGAAGCGAGAATCTCTTGAACAGTATCTCCATCTTTCACCTCACTCTTTCTATCGTTACTTTAATCGTGCTTGCTTTCTTTCATGAATCCCTCACTTGGAGGCAGCCACGACAGCCGTGGCTGCCCGAAGATAGGGCGCCTTGGCAGTTATCGTGCCATTTGTTGCATTGCGCTTCTTGATCCGACATCCAGAATATTCGTCAATTGGGACATATCCGTATTGAATGCGAAGGCACGAGCACCAGGGGTGACACTGTGTCCCTGCCTGGCGGCATCCTCGAGGATCTTCACAGGCAGTTCGCTGGACATGTTGAAAAGCAAGCGCGCAAACGCATCCGGAAGAGCCTTTTCATTGGAGGGGAAGATAATTCCGGTAGCACCAATGGATGAGATGTGCACATTGAAAAGAAGCACCCTTCCATCACGACTTTCGAGGAGCTTCAATTGCTCTGCTTCCTGAGAAGGGTCGCCATCGGTCGACTCACCATCAGTGATGTGTACAACGATAGGAGGAAAACAGTCAGGATGCTCATTAAGGAAGCCGCCGACGGTTTCTCGCGCCATTCTCAAACCGGCGCACATTGGTGTGCCACCATCAGCAGCAGCCTGGAACCATACGCGCTGAGTGACAGTTTTATTTCCTTCGCGAACTGCCTGGAGAGTTGCATGATTAGCCAACTCTGAGATCGTCACCAATTGACGTCCTTCCAGTGGTCCTACAAACGCCGAGCGCGCTGCTTGATTCGAGTACCCGATAACTCCTACACTGAAGTACGGGAATACTTCGTTGTTTTCTCCCTGTGCACAGCGAATCGATACATTGTATAGAAACCTGTTGAGCACGCTTACTACAGCATGTTTCTTCGCGCGATTGGAAGCCATTGCAGATTCATTCATAGATCCGGATTGATCGATGAGAAACAACATACACGTGGGATTGTCACGTCTGATCTGTGCTTGATATTTAGTTCTGTCCATTAAGTCGGTTACCATTGCAATTCTCCTTATTTGTGATAACTAATTTCGGGACTTAGATTCGGGTCGGTTGTTCTCAGCCGTCGCGTCTCCCGATGCCTTAGTTTTATCGCTGATAGCGGTTGGTTTGAATCACGAAAACATCAATGCTTCAATCGAGTTTTCCTCAATTGGACCGTCAATCCATCAGCACCAGGCTTCCCGGTCCCGTGTATGCCCTGCGCGAGGCTTTGTTGAGACGGACAGGAGGCTTTGGCATGCAAAATGATGGCCATTGCACTAGGCATTGACGAGTCGATCCGGACACTCTGCCAAACAAAATCATGGCCATTGCACTAGGCATTGACGAGTCGATCCGGACACTCTGCCAAACAAAACCATGGCCGTTGCACAAGGCATTGTTGAGACGATCCGAACGCTCTGCCATACAAAATCATGGCCATTGCACAAGGCTTTGTTGAGACGTTCCGATCGACGACACAGCCTCTACTGTGTTCTGCATCAAACGTGGCAATAATAGCTGCTCGCCAAACTCAGCGTTCGCCGGATCCCAGAGCATATAGCCAACTCCACTGGCGGCGTTGCCTACGAACGATATTGTTGCCAGCGTTCCTGAGGCAGCAGGCTCGAGATTGATGTCACCGATGAGCACGGTGCCTGCCGCCTGATTGACAACACGACTGACTACAACTCGATAGCTCGTGCCATACTGCTGGCTCGAACATTGCTCCCAATGCGATGGCTTGATACCATTACTGGTTAGTCCAAAAATAATTGCTTGCATAGCCTGGGCAGGTTGAACCGGAAGATTCGATGTATGAGGTCTGCGGCAGAATCTTACGATCGCCGCTCTGTGCAGCCATGTTAGATAGGTCAAGAAGATCATGAATGCAACAAATGCACCAATTAAGAACTGGGGCACTCCTCCCAGAGCAAAAATCACTATTACGTTGAGAAGAATTATGTTGAGAACTACCGCAGCGGTGAAGAGTCCTTCGCAACGACCATCGCCAGGTGGTTGTTCTTCTCCAAGCACCTGGGGTGGAACCATATTGAAACGAGTAAGTGACAGGTTAGTGAATTGCTCCACAGTGTCGCGGCCCGAGTCAAATACAGATTGCGGCGAACTCAGAGATTGAGCCAAGGAAGACTTTTGGCATGTACTCGACAGAGGTTGAGTCGCGAATGAATTACCGATCACAGCACCGAACGGGTCCAAAATAACTGCGTTCTGCGGACTGGGTAGTCCCACAGATGAAACCAGCCCTGGAACATCTTCAACGTCCAACTTGAGAATTGCCTCGAGTTGGTTGACGAGAAACGACAACTCACTGTCGGTAGAATTCTTCAGTCTGGAGAAGAGCGGAGAGTTCTCAGGATCCCGGAAATCGCCTCGCGAAAATAGAAGTCTCTGATCCTCGGTATCAACCAGCGACCACAGCGATGTGTCTCTGCTCAATGCCACGATCGTGGTGTACATTACCCAATCAGAAAAATGGTCAATGTAGGCACCAAAGTGCCTCGGCTCGCGCCCAGGGTGCTGGAAGCTCGGTAGTCCAAGCTCGGAGCTCGAAGAGCCTTGAAGCTGATTTACATACATTCCATCGTAGTCAATCAACCTCAATTGATCGCCGACCACAAATACATTGCGGTGCTGCAGATCGCCGTGTGCGATATGAGCCTGGCGGAGCGTCGAAGACATCTGCAGCCATGAGTTCGCGAGCAGCTTCAATTTTCGCTGGTCGCCCAGGTTCTCTTCCAGATACTTGTGAAGTAGCGTTCCATCGATGAATTGCATTTTCACAATAGGATATTTCGATCCGTTGATATCGACGCCCGTGTCTAAAAATTTGAAGTCTATGGTGTATGGAAGGTTCAGGTTGGAAAGGGCACCGCTGATGGTTGCATATCGACGACAACGTTCCGCATCCGGATTGACGAAATATTTCACAGCGAACTTGTTTCCGCGGTGCGTGATGTAGCAGACAGTGGCAAAACCACCGCTGGTGAACAACGGCTCCTTCGTTCGATTGTTGAACACAGGCTTGCCATTTCGTAAATCGGTGTCAATGAACGATTGTTTGTTACTCTGAATTGCTTCTACAAACTCCACCGCCGTTGGCCACAATGTGACAGTACTCATTCCTATTCCTCCCTCCGTCGTTTGAGCTCTTTGCTGAGCTACTTCTTCTCTGTTGCGAACCAGATCCTCAAAAGTCCTTTTCTCAACTGCGGCCCGATGCCTTAATCTCTCAGACGAAAGTAGTTCCGTCCGGACATGAGGTTTTCGTTAAAGTACAATTTGACGGAACCGTTACTCGTAGCATCACTTCCTGAGCGGCCTTCTGCGCCCACTCAAACGCATTGAATTCTTGTGTTATACCAAGCCTTCTGGGCGATGCTGGTTTTAAGGGCTGATGGTGGCGCATATCGTCCTTGATCAGCACAGTTTAGGGACAACATGAATTCTTCTATTGCAGAAACCTGGAGCGAAGGCAGTCGCCCTCAGCTCCTGGCGGCACAAAACTCAACATCTTATCGCTATGAATGCCGCCAGGATTATTTCTTCTTGACCAAGCTCAACTGCCGGTTTCAAGCATCAATTTATCGAGTTCCTGACCAACAAGAGTAGCCTGTGGATTTTCGCCACGCTCTGCCTTCATTTTCTCCAACTTGGCATACTCGATCTTCGCTTCCTCGTCTCTACCAAGCGCCACCAATGAGGCCGCCACTAAGGTCTGTGCGCCGGTTTCCCTGGGGTCAATAACAAGTGCAGCGCGAGCGTCGTC
>CAYTDR010000631.1:0-5274 GCA_964436185.1 uncultured Candidatus Obscuribacterales bacterium
GGCGGGTTCCCTTCGATCAGGCAGCCATCGATCAAACCATTGATTGGGTAGATCGAGCCGTGGAAGGCGGCGCTACGCTGGTAACCGGTGGGACTAAACGAGAGAACAATCTTGTTGATCCAGTCGTTCTCACTGATACCAGGCCGGAAATGCTTGTCGTCTGCCAGGAAGTATTCGGTCCTGTGGTATCAGTCATGAAGTACGATACCATTGACAGTGCACTGGAGCAGATGAACGATACACGTTTCGGACTGCAAGCCGGTGTCTTCACGCAGAATATAGATGTAGCATTCAAGGCTGCTCGTGGTATCGATGTTGGTGGTGTCATGATCAATGATGCCCCAACCTTCCGCGCCGATCATATGCCCTATGGTGGCAGGAAAGAATCCGGACTCGGTCTGGAAGGCGTTAAGTATGCGCTCGAGGAAATGACCCAACCTAAGTTCATTTGCCTGAACCTGAAGGGTTAGGGACTAGCTTCTAAAATGAAAAGTTCCAGTGAGAGTGGTTTACCCAGTGCAACCTGCATGAAGCAAACCACTTTTGCTGGAGCTTTTACCTAAAAGGTCACCGCATCCGGTGCGGCACCGGATGTAGTATGACAGGTCAATTGGACAATAACGGGAGATCAAATGTCGAATAACAGTTCGGTACCAGATGTGGTTAAGCAATTAGCCGGAGCGCTAATCGTCTCCTGCCAAGCCGACCAGGGAGAACCGCTCTGCCAGCCAGATCACATACTAGCTCTTTGCAAAACTGTTCTGCTCGGCGGTGCCACAGCGCTGCGACTGGAAGGGCTGGAGAATGTGCAGGTGGTAAAGAACAACTCGACGGTTCCGATCATCGGTTTGACAAAACTGCACGGTCTTTCAATCGAGGAAAAGCTGAATCAGGTGTACATTACCGGCACCTTCGAAGATGCTCGTCAACTTG
The DNA here is from genome assembly GCA_964436185.1 of uncultured Candidatus Obscuribacterales bacterium. Classification (GTDB taxonomy): domain Bacteria; phylum Cyanobacteriota; class Vampirovibrionia; order Obscuribacterales; family Obscuribacteraceae; genus CAYTDR01. Next base: position 934 of record CAYTDR010000631.1, read on the forward strand.
CCTTAGCCGGCTCTGACATTATTGCGCTCGATCTCACGGACAGACCACGAAGAGATGGGTTGAGCCGTGAGCAGACCGTGAATAAGATCCATAACGAGTTGAACAAGCCAGTTTGGGCCGATATCGCAACTTTTGAGGAAGGTGTTCAAGCCTTCGAATTCGGTGCCGATATCATCTCCACAACAATGTTTGGATATACTGCAGAAACAGCCGCATTGGCTGACAAGGAGCCTGGTTTCGAACTGCTCAAAAAGCTTGTGAACTCAATAGGTTGCCCGGTGATACTGGAAGGAAGAGTCTGGAGCCCACACGAAATTACACGTGCTTTCGAGCTGGGTGCTTACGCTGTGGTCGTCGGCTCCGCCATAACTCGACCTCACCACATTACTCGACGTTTCGCTGAAGCTGCGAATCTGGCCAGATCCAAATCTCATCTCAGGGTAAAATAGCAGTTTTCAATTGGATACCTCCTGCACATGACCTCCCAATTCAACCTCTGGTTGTATCCACTTTTACTACTGGGTATCATCTCAACATTTATTCGCGTCAGGCTGCCCTGGAAATGGTCATGGGGCTTGGTGGTTCAATCGATTCCCATTCTCGCCTGCGGACTTCTTGGACTGACGATAGGACCAAACTGGGTGTTCGCGCCATTGGGTTGGGCCCTGGTAGCCATTTTCTACATCCCACCGCGATTGTTCTACAGGCGTCTGGAGAAAAATCTTACCGAACTCAATCCCAGCGGCATAAGGCATTCTGTTGATCCGATCAAGTGGATGTTCTGGGGAATGCCCGGAGCGTTTTGGACGGACATCGCTGAGTCGCTCGCTCTCTTTGTCGAGAAAAAACCAGACCAGGCGCAGGTGTTGCTCGATAAGTGGAAGGAAGCAGACGGGGTGCCACCCTCCATCGCCCAAATGCCATCAACATACAAGTTGGTGGGCGCAGGGATAATGTGGCAGTGGTCCACGATCATCCATGAATATGAACTCAAGAAAGCATCCGGCAAAGTGCCGCCCTCATTCCTGATCCCAGCATCCAGAGCCTTTACCGAGGTAGGACAGCTCCAGGATGCCAGAGACTGCCTGATCGAAGCAAAACTAGCCGAAGCCAACATTCCACTGGATTCACTGGCAACATCCCTTCTTCCCTTCTTCGCTCTCACCGGTTCAATCAAAGAGACAGAACAACTGCTCGATATTCTTTCCTCTGGCAAGAAGGCTTTTCCGCCTTATCTGAGAAACTTTTGGCGCGGTCGCTGTTTTCTTGCTGCGAGGGATTTCGAGAAAGCTCGTCACTATCTCGAGCAGGCTGGCGCTGATGGTAAGACGGAACTGTTCCAAGAAAGAGTCGAAAATCAGCTCAAGCTGACAGCACAAAAAGAATCAGACAACGAACCAACAGACTTACCGGATAACATCAACGCGCTCAGGGAAGACGTTTGGAATGTGTTTCGCAAAGCCGCATTCGTCCAGGAGCTCATGGCACCGCGCCGGCGCTCGCCGACCGTTCTTATCACAATTGCCATTATCGTCGTAATCTACATCTTCTCCGACTTTCATAGTTTGCTTTCAGTGATTCCACGAGTGCCGGCAGACATGGTGAGCGCGAGTGTGCTTATCCACACTGAGATTTTCACTCGCTTTGCCTTGATTCCGCCCATGGTGCTGAAGGGTGAATACTGGAGGCTGATCTCTTATCTCTTCCTGCACGCTCATATCACCCATCTGGCGCTCAACCTGATCGCTCTGTATTTCTTCGGACGAGTGGCTGAGAACATCTTCGGCACCAGCCGTTTGGTGGCCATCTACCTCGTCGGCGGCCTCTTATCGGGAGTGGCCCATTCTTTGCTCAGTCCGCTCTGGGCAGTAGGTGCCTCCGGTGCGGTCATGGCTGTCCTGGGCGCTGTGGCAGCTGGAATTTATCGGTTGAAGAATCAGATTCCTCATTCGATCTGGATAATGGAGGTCTCCTGGCTTGGAGGTTTAACGGCTGCGCAGGTGGTGCTGGATCAGATAATTCCTCACGTAGCAGTTTTTGCTCACCTGGGAGGACTGGTGGCGGGCCTGGCGATCGGGTCTCTGCTTTCCTTGCGGACATCCTCCGGAGACGCGGTCGACGGCACGCAAAAGTTCGTCGGTGGGTAGTTTCACGGGCTTCATTTGATTCTTTTGTAAAGTTGTCGCATGATATTGGCAGACGATTGTAGTGCCCCTCACCAACACGCTGGGTCGAAAAGCCGCAGTTTTTTGTCCCAGGATCGGGTACTTTATTAAATAGCAGTAAGTTTTTGCTTTACCAGAACACCAGTTATACGGAAGGTTTGTAGAGATGCATGATTGCCCGCAATGTAGCGTTCCACTGCACGGTTATGAGGAAGTTTGTCCGAGATGTGGTGCCAGGCAACGAGTAAGGAAGTCTTATAGCAACTTGCTCGGCAAGAACAACATGAAGCCAGGATTCAATCCCCTGCCGATCCTCGTGGTCATCGTTCTACTTGGCGTTGCAGGATTCTCACTGGCACAGACAAGTTGGATCGGTCAACTAATGCGGCGGGGACCAGCGCAGGTAGATCCGATGGATCAAATCACTCAGGCGCAGGCGAGACAATTGATTTTTCAAAAAATCAACGAAGGACTAACTGCTTGCGGAGCCACCGGGCAGTTCAAATGGGAAGCGGGGGGTACCGAGACTGACATCAACTCAGCCGGACCAGTCGAACTGACCGTCAATACCAAACTGGCTGATCCCAACTCCAGACGCCAGATTATCGATCCAATCAAAGAATTGATGCACAAGGCTCAGATTCCGACCCTGGTGATGAACGACGAAAAATCACATGCCACATGGACTTACACAGTTCAGGCTCCGCTCAATGAAAACAAGGAAGACGATAATCCACTCGCTAGTCGTTATAAGCGAGACGGCAGAGATCTTGGTCAAACGGCTTCTCAAGCACCGCAACAGCAGTATCAAGCTCCGCCCCAGCAGCAACAGTACCAGCAGGCAGCTCCTCAGGAGCAATACCAACAGCCGGCACAGCAACAAGCACCGCCACAACAACAGCAGGCTCCTGCTCAAGCCGGGGGAAGCGGGTCCATCGACCAGATCTATAACGAGGAAAAGAACGGCGATTACTCTCAATATAAAAACCAAGAGTGATACCATGCGTGCAGGCGGGTCCACCACATAGCCTCGGATACGGACCATTTAGCTTTCACAGACTTGCTGCTCCGAATTGCGCGATATCAAAATAAAGCTACTGCTCAACAAGCCGATAAGAATTTCGGTTTGTTGAGCTTAGGTTGAAGGAAATTGTACTAGTAAGAGTCTAGGTTTTTAATATTGATGGCGGCCCAAGAGAATGTTGCTGAAATCGGAGTGATGTATGTTGACATTGGCAAGGCAGTCCAACCAGAAATCCATACTCAAGATCGTCTATTTATGCGCGATCTCGACGCTGCTTGTCGGCCTTCAATGCCCTGCGGATCTAGCAAGAAACGCTGCCTGGGCTCGTTTTGCAGAACCCGACTTCAAAAAGAAACCCTCAGACCAAGACGTGGCCTTTACTACAGTCGACAAAGGGATGAATTCAGGCATTAACTCAACCGAGCGTCTGACTATTAAAGACGAGAATTCATGGCTTTCCGTGTGGAAAAGACATACCGCCAACGATGTCGTAGTGCCGAAACCACCGCGCATCGACTTCGAGAGATGCATGGTGGTAGCAGTCTTTCAGGGCGACGGCGACTGGTCGGGAGTAGTTGAGATCGACAGGATCAAACGCTTCAAAGACAAGGTTGTCGTATTCACCAACGACAACGAGAGCAACGCCAACACTACACGAACATCCAACCGTTCCTACCACATTGTAAGGACATCGACGGCGAGCCTGCCTGTCGTCTTCCGATAACTGTTCGTCACGAACTTTTCAATCGCCACCGCTCACGGTTTCAATGCGGCTGCAAACCCATGGTGAATCGGTTTTCTGATTGTGCTATCTGATCAGAGTGGTCAGGTCGCTCGTTCGCTCATCAGCAGGACTTTCGTTGCGTGACCCATCCGGATTGAGGCGGATCATACGCGAGTGCTCTACTGCGTCCTTAAGAAGCGCTGGCAGTGTGGGTTTGGGAGTCGCCACCATTATAATCTGGTAGGAGAACAAGCCCTTGTTCAAACCGATCAATCTGGAATTGACTGCCAGAAGGAACCGCGACAATAACTTGTTTCGGATTACCAGCGGATAGGGTGCCGGAACGCCGTCTTCCTCGATTAGCCAGAATCCGCTCTCCTCCAATAGCCGTCTAAGACTATCGAATGTGAAGAGCCTCATGTGGTCCA
>CAYTDR010000632.1:0-5270 GCA_964436185.1 uncultured Candidatus Obscuribacterales bacterium
CCATGTCCGGCTCGTTGACAGAGGCGTTCTTGGGGAAGTTGAGCGAACCGAGGGTCAGTGAACCAAAGTCCGGTCTCAGTCCCGGCACCGGCTCTAGTGACTCGGTTCTCTTGGCGAATTCTTTCCAGAGTCGGCCGGAGGTGGTTCCTGAGATAAGGATCTCCGGATGATCTCTTCTGATTTGCTGGTAAATCTGGGCAAACAGCTCGCCTTTGTAAGTCGGCTCGCCGTTTTCATCGCGGATATGAACGTGGAAAACAGAGGCGCCCACGCTATAGCATCGCTTGATCTCAGCCACTATCTCATCGACTGACAGCGGAATATTGGGATTGTCCGCTTTCTTCGGTACCATCCCTGTAATCGCTGCATTGATAATTAGCTTATCCATCTTGGCTCTCCCCCATGTTCCTTTTTAGTCATTAGACTATGAACTACAATCCCTCGATATTTTCTTTGACGATTCTGGCAGGCACGCCAACAACCTGGCACCTGTCCGGCACGTCCTTCGTAACTACGGCGCCTGCGCCAATTACTGCATGGCGACCTATGGTTACGCCATTCCTGATGGTGGCAGCCATTCCAATGTACGAGTGATCTCCGATTCTCGTATCACCAGCAATGGTGGCACCGGTCATGATACTGACGAAATTGCCGACTGTTGTATGGTGTCCAACAATGCAACCTCTATTGACGATGACATGTTTGCCGATCGTTGTGTAAGCGGCAACGATAGATAGAACGCTGACTATCGTTCCTTCGCCAAGCGTGCTTTTGGTCGAGACACGACCGAGCGGATGAACCAGCGTCGCGTACGACATTCCCAGGGCGTCAACCTGATCGGTAAACTTGCTTCTGTGTGTAGTGCCTAAACCGCACAACGCGACATGTGTGTCTTTCAGGTCTTTAATATCATCGACCCAATAAACAGGCTTTCCTTCAATGGTGCTATTGGCATTATCCGGATTTAGATTCTCTACGAATCCGGCAATCTCATAGCCGGGTACTTCTGACGCGACATCAGCGATCTCGAGTGAGAACGGTCTGGTGCCTAAAATGAGCAATGGTTGTACTTGCCTCGGTTGAGAGGCAACCTCACGGCTATCACCGCAATGTAAAACCGTCTGATTGATCATATGAGTATGCTTACTCGAAGCCGAATAGACGTGTACACATACTTGAAAAGTGTACAGAGCGGTGTGAGGTGCTGCATTATTGTCATTTTAGCTGAGTCCGATTAGGCACAAGATGCTAAGCCCTATTGGCTGAAGGGCTATCAACCTTGTGTTTCACAATCTCGCGAACGTGAAAACAACGCTGCTCGGAAGTGGTATTGAGTATGCGGATCAAATATTCGCCAATCATACCCAGCATCAGGGCAAGGAACGCGTTGTAGAAAGACATGAGCACGACGATAGTGGTCCAGCCTGGCACGCTTACGTGGCGGCAAAGCGCCTGAATCATAAAGTACGCTCCCAGCATGAAACTTAGCGTCGATACAGCCACGCCTAGTCCACACAATACTCTCAAGGGAAAGGATGAGTAGTTGAACAGGATCGTCAAAACCATCCGAAGAATCTTAGCCAGGCTATAGTTCGATTTCCCCTGAGCCCGCTCGTGGTGCTCTACATCCACGTTTCCGATGTTGGCTGCCAATGAGATAGCCAAACCGCTTATATATGGATAGGGAGTTCGATAGGCAACAATTCGTTCCGCCAGTGAACGTTCGATAATGCGAAAGTTAGTCAATGCATAATCTTTTGGTTTGCCAAAAATGCGTTCGTTCATTAAATGGATTAAACGACTGCCGAGTCTTCTGTATAAGGAATGCTTTTTCTGGTGGAAACGACCGCATACGAAATCGTATCCTTCCAGCGCTTTCTCAATCAGATGAATGATTTCCTCAGGCGGATTTTGCAGGTCGTCGTCGAGAGTAATGTAATAGTCCGCATCGCTGTTTTGAATTCCACAGATCAAAGCGGCATGTTGTCCGGCGTTTCTGACGAGATCAATCACCGTCAGTCGCGGATTCTTTGCCGCCAGGTCGGTCAAAATTTGCCAGCTTGCGTCATGGCTGCAATCGTTGACCGCCACGATTTCGTAGTTTATATCATGCTCTTCGAAAGCTGCGACCGTGCGGGCGATCGTATTACGGATGATACTAGCGCTGTTGTAGACAGGAATAACGGCACAGAATTTTTTCGTGCCCACGTCGGAGATTCTGCCTTCTAGGCGCTTCTGTGAAATCCTGGTTGGTGCTTCAATCAAGTCTGATTTCTCGGTTAGGGTATCTAAGATACTCAAGTCGTATCTGAACTCAGTTTGGAAGTCCGCTCCCTGCCAGAAGAATCCTCTTGGTAAATCTTGTGGCAAGCTGGAAAACGGCCCAGCCCGTCGACACCTATCGGATGCCAAGTCGATCTAACCAGAAAACTATCTTTAAAACCATGTGTATAGACTCACGACCATCCTAACAATAAGTTCATCCAGAAGTGATACCACAAGCGAAACCTATACCCCGTCGTCTTCTTCTCCCGAGGCCGGTCCTGAAAGATCTGATGGCTGTTCGCTCTCTAAATGCGGCGCAGATCGCTTGTCAAGCGCTTGAACTTCTTTATCGATTACCTTTTTCCACACAGCCTCCGCCTGGTACAGGTCGAAGTCTATTTGCAACTCCATCCAAAACTTAGCCGTTGTGTTGAAAAATCTTGCCAGGCGAAGCGCCGTATCCGGTGTTACGGCTCGCTTTCCAGCAATCAAGTAATGCACGCGTTGACGCGAGATATGGAGCGCGTTTCCCAGGGAGGCTGCGGAGATGCCATTGGGTCTCATGAACTCATGCAGAAGCACCAGTCCGGGATGTTGGGATGATAGTCGCTTGGGCATCTTCGCTCTTTTCCTTGGCTCTAGTAGTTTCGGCGCTGCTGCTTCCAGCAACCCGGTGCTCTAGTTTAGCAAGATTTGTAATGCGTAACGACACAGTTGACGCAAGGCGGTGAGCCTTCGGAAGCCCCAGGCATATCATGGAACGCCACTCGACGAGCAGCGGCCCGCCGGCAATTTCCAATCCATTTACCAAGTTCTGATGCATCCAAACCGGAACAGGCGTGAGGCATCTACGAGTCGACAGGCAATGTTGGCTAAAGCTGGCGGGAGATTCAGCGCAACTCATCTTGGCTTGGTTTTATCTTGTCTTTGATGCGAATCGCATAGTACTTCAAACTTCAGTTAATACATTACTCTTCAGCTTGACATATCCTTGTGTTAGCATCATCGGCTGAGTCTGGAGTCGACTCGGCGATAGCAATTTTCTGAACGCACCGTGGATAGTGATTTCTGAGAATGATTAGTCAATCAAAATCAGCATCTGCTTCCGGAACCTCAATTCTTGCGCACGTTTCCGCGGGGTTGGTAACGAGTTCTGCGGCCGTTTCGATCTTCTTTTTTGCCGTTCTGACTTCAACAGTCTTCATCACCTTCGATGAAAAATCGGTCGGCGTGGGTGAGCACACCTTCTCCGATCCGCAGCGCCTCTGCCGCAAGGTCTCGAACTTCAACTCGTCCTCGATGCAGCCCGATATACTCGTGCTTGGATCTTCTCTATCTCTCACCCCGGCGATGCGGGCCGACAATGGCGAGTCACCGGACGAGCTGTCAGGCGTCGAGAGGAAGTTGCGCGTACACGACTATGCGAAGGCTGATTACTTCAGAGCGCAACTAAAAGAAAAGGTCGGAAAGGAAGTCTCCATCTTCAATCTGTCATTGCCTGCAGCTATGATTTCAGACGATTATGTAGTTCTTCGCTCAGCGCTGATGTCGGGCAAACGCCCTCAGGTGGTGGTGCTCGCGGTTTCGCCCCGCGATTTTGTTTCCAATGTGCGGCAGAAACACAAGGACGAGTATATCTATCGTGCTCTTGGTGTCTACGACGATGTAGATGGAAACGTCATAAACAACAGCAGTCTTGGCCGCTCGTCTGTCACCGCACTTAATACCGCCAGGAGAACGCTGTTTCTTCTGCAAAGCAAAGCGAAGACTGAGTCAGTGGCAATGCTCGACGCCTTGCCTGTGTATCAATACGCCAAACCGCCGGACAAAGAAAAGAAGAAACACGGCAAGAACGAAGAAAAGATCTGCACCGATATTTATCGAGCTCACTACAATCCTCCCAACTTAGCTTTGCTCAACGAGCAATCTAGCTACTTCAAACGAATTCTCTCGCTGGGAGAGACTTACGGTTTTCAAACAATTGTGGTCGATATGCCGTTGAGAAGCGATAATCTGCCTATGATGAACCCGGCATTCTTGGCTCAGTACAGAGCATCTCTGCATGATATTGCTAATCAACATTCCGCTAAATTAGTTGAGCTATCTGCTGACAAAATATATAGTGACAACTTCTTTTTCGATATCGCACACTTAAATGGAGACGGAGGAAGATTATTCTTTCGAGAACTTGCCGGTATCGTATCCGGTGACTCCAAAATCGCATCCAGTCTGGGGAGTAGACTCTGATAATGAATTTTCTGCAGAAGAAAAACAACAATCGACTTGATTTCATTATTGCCGGAGCTGAAAAAGCCGGCACATCCTACTTGTCGAAGGTACTCTGTTCGAGCCCCGATATTGTGATGCCAGAGCATGAAGTGCGACACTTCCGTGATCCGTTTTATCCGGATCGAGAGCGCCTTGACGATCTTTTGCAGAACAAGAACGGTGAGAAAGTCGGAATCAAACATCCCAGCTACCTCGGCAGAGCAGAAGTTCCTGAGCGAATCCACAAGCACAATCCGGACATGAAGCTCATCTTCGTTCTTCGCAATCCGGTAGAACGAGCTATATCATCTTATCTTCATTACATAAGACATGGGCAGATTCCATTGTTGCATCCCAACGAAGGGTTCCTGCGTATGGTCGAAGAGAGGGACCGTCATCCAAAATACAGGGACATTCTGGAGTTCGGTCTGTATCACAAATACATCCAAATGTATCAATCGCACTTCAAGAGCGACAACTTGCTTATTTTGGAGTACGAAGAGTTTCTCAACGGTGCAGTGGACATGTCGCCAGTGACTAGTTTCCTGGCCATAAAACCGATCGCCAACCCACCGGCCTCGAGAATCAACGAGGGCACCAGAAACTGGCATTCTTGCCAGGTAGACTTCATCCGAGCGCTCGCGTTCAATCGTTATGATGAAAGTTTGAACATAATCGGACGTCACGACCAACCGTACTTGGATGCGTGGCTGTCGCCCAGCTGCATCAGCATGGCC
>CAYTDR010000633.1:0-5269 GCA_964436185.1 uncultured Candidatus Obscuribacterales bacterium
TTCCGCTACAAGCGGGCTGGCGTCCCCGAAAGTCTTCTCCAGCTCCTTTATAGAGCCTTCGAGCAGACTGCTGGCGTCTTTCATCCAGCCCTGCTCCTCATATAGTTTTGCCATCTCGAGAGTGGCTTCGTAAGTGTTCGGGCGTGAATTGGTCTTGGCCAAATCGATTGCATGCTGCAAACAGTCTTTTGCCTTCTCGACGTCTCCCAGACTTCTGTAGGTTCGTCCCAGGTTCAAGAGAGCTGCGTCCAACAGCTCCTGGCCGGAAGGCCCAAGCTCTTTCAAGGTTGAGACTGACTTTTTTAGAACGCTCTCCGCCTCTTCAAAGCGACCCGTTAAAGAATACAATCGTCCGAACGCCAGTAGAACGTCGGCAATGGCCCGCTTTTCATGCAGCTTTTCAGCAGTCGTCATCGACTCACGTAATATTTCCTCGGAGCGTGTGAAATCACCGGAGCCCATGTAGGCGGCGGAAAGATTGACCATGACACCGATTTTGCTCAACTGGGCGCTTTCATCGTCTTTCAATAGAGCGAGAGACCGTTCATACAATTCGATCGACTGCTTGAATTTTGATTGTTGCTCCTGATTTCTGGCAAAGTCATTGAGATCACTAGCCTGTTCTCTTTTGTCGAGCTTCAGATCAACAAGTTTTTGGTAGATCGGCTCAGCCTTATCAAAACGGTGCATAGTGCTGAGGACTTCAGCATAGGCGCGCAAGGTCGACGATAACTTCGAGGCATTTTCACCTTCGCCGGGCGGAAACCGCTCTGCTTCTTTCAGCGCAGAGGAAAGCTTCTTCTCTGCTTGAGCATAGCGGCCGGCAGCCAAATCCTTCTTGCCTGCCTGGTAATAAGAGTTCCAGAGAACCTCTTGTGCGAATGCCAGTTGGGGGCTTGCCGCGCAAAATAGAAGAATAGTCAATGTTGCTACTATCGCTCGTGCCAATTTCCTTCTCCGGAAAGCGGGGGTCGCCAAAAACATTCTTACCAGGATAGATGGCTGATTGCTATTTATTTGGCAATGACGTTGCGAAATCTTCGCCGGCGAGCCATTTTGCCGATTTCGCGCATTTGTAGCGGTTCTACCTCTGTTCATAAAAAAAATTAAACCTAGCTCGGTCACTCAAACAAGAACGGTGGTGCCGAACGTTTTAGCCGGTTGCTATGATAAGAATTGTGGCGCGAGCTCGCTTCAGGCATGGTTGCCTAGTGGAACAGAACTTTAGACGGTTTTGCGGGTGTGGAGGGCGACGTCCTTGGGTGGGCACGCTCTGTGGAGAGTCACTTTGTTTGCAGATCTTCAAGCGCCTCAGGAAGGCAGACAGCCGGTCTCCCAGCTTCTCGAGCCTCAACTGATAGGAACTGAGCTAAGCTGATGGTACGATCGGATCATATTGATGCTCGCCACTCTTATCGGTCGTTCTCAGTGCGAGACAGAAGTATCCACAATCGAACCAATTCCGAGCACCCAGGTTTGTAGGTTTGTGGCTCTAGTCAGTTGTCAGAAAAGGAATTCTCTATGTTTTGGGATCGAATCAAAGATAGTATCAAAAAGACCGAAAACAAGGCTGAAGCCAAGAAGAACGAGAAGGTCTCAAAAGACGTCGAAAAGCCTAAAGACAGAACTGCCGAACTGTTCGAAGAGAATTTCGACGAGAATTTAACTTCTGATGTCGACGAGGGTCTTCTCGAATTCAGACTCAATATTGCTCGTGAAAAACTTGAAGAGAAGGGCGTTCCGAAAGCGGAGCTGGAGGAGATTTTCGCCAAGATCCGCAAAGACACCACCGGAGAGTCTCTTAAATCGCTTCTCGCCGAGTTGGATTGAACGAATCATTATGGCTTAGACTCGATTAGCTTTTGCCACCATATACAATGGCGCATGGCTTGAACCACTCATGAACCTGTCTATCGCGCTACAACGAGCCGCCTCACTACTGCAAAACGGACAGATGATGCCGGCAGCACAGCTCTGCCATGAAGTATTGCGCAATCACCCGGAGAACGTTGATGCGCTCAATATCCTCTCCATGATCGCTTACATGCAGGGCGATTTTCAAAAGGCTGTCAAATTCGGGCGCAAGGCGGTGTCTGTGATGCCTGACAACTTGCAGTTGTTAAACAATCTCGCTAATGCGCTCAAAGCCTCCGGAGAGCTGGAAGACGCCCTCACTCACTATAGAAAGTGCGTTGAGCTGGATCGTTCTTGCTTTCCCCCACTGTTTAATATTGGAAACGTGCTGTCTGAATTGAATCGTCCCGCCGAAGCGATTGCTGCCTACGAGCGCGCCGCTAAACTGAATCCTCGTTATCCGGCGATTGATTGCAGCGTCGGCAATGAGCTGAGAAAGCTCGGGAGAAGCTCAGAGTCGATTGTTTATTTTGAACGAGCAATTAAGGCCAAGCCTGATTACTACGAAGCTTATGTCCAACTCGGCAACTGTCACTCTGAAGCCGAGCGGTTCGGCGAGGCGGTTCAATACTACAAGAAAGCAGTATCCATCGATTCCGGTGCCTATGAAGCATATGTAAACCTGGCTTGTGCTTTGAATAACGACGGACGGATTGACGAAGCGGAGGCGGCAATCCAACAGGCTTTCAGAATAAAGCCGGATTCACCCGTAGTGGCAACCACTCTCGGCACTATTCAGTGCTCGCGAGGCAATTATCCAAGCGCGGCCGCGACTCTTGAGGGTGTGATTAAGCGCTGGCCGGAGATGAAAGACGCTTATCTTCATCTCGGATATTCGTATACGGCCCTCGGAAATCGTCTGCAAGCGGCCGAGACATTGAATAACGGCATTCAACGTTTCCCTTCTGATGAATCGCTTTTAGTGGCCGCCGGTACCGCCCTGTCAGCAGTGACGCGGCAGGACGAGGGCCTTGCCGCCTTCGACAGAGCCTTAGGAATGAATCCCCGTTCGATTGCTGCGCAATGGGGGCGGGCTCTGGCGCATCTTCAAGAGTATTACGAAACTGAAGAAGAGATGAACTCGGCGCTTGCAGTCTTCTCGGAGAGCGTTGCGAACCTTGACCAATGGCTGGACTTCGATTCACCAGGCAGCGTCCGAGATGCCGAAACTGCGCTGCAAAACATGTCTCTGTTTAATATACTTCTGCATGAAGGAAGCCACAGGGATACGCTAAGCAGCCTGGGCAGGTTTGCCGCCAAAGTGATGACTGCGCGATATCCGGATATGGCCGAACCGAATACGGTATCGAAGCCTAGCGAAGGCGAAAAGATTCGGGTTGGTATTGTTTCTCCCCACTTCTACAAGCACAGTGTTTGGCGCATGGTGACGAACGGTTGGCTCAGCCACTTTAGCCGCGATAGATTCGAGATTTTTGGATACTCACTTGGTGCTTGGCGCGATGAGCTCACTTCGGAGATTGCAGGGCGGTGCAATCGTTTTGTCGAGATTCGAGATATTGGACGGCTGGGTGAAACCCTCAAACAGGACAGGCTCCATGTGCTCTTCTATCCTGCTCTGGGTGCCGATCCCATCTCATACCTGCTGGCAGCGACACGCCTGGCGCCGATTCAGTGCACATCGGACGGACAACCGATTACATCGGGACTGTCAACGATTGACTATTACTTCGCTCCAGCCGCAGCGCTGGCTGAGGATGCTGAAGAGCAATACACCGAGAAGCTTGTTCCCCTATCGGGCGTCGGATCTCACGTCGAATTGGAGATCGAAGGCGATAAAATTCCTGACCTGAGTAAGTACGGTATTGAGCGTGGTGGTATAAATTATCTTTGTGTGCAAGCTTTGCATAAGTATTTGCCGCAGTTCGATGAGATCTATCCTCGAATTGCTGCCCGAGTTCCACACTCCAGGTTCATTTTCGTTAGCAGGGGAGATTTACTCTCCGACAAGTTGGTGAAGCGAATGAGACGGGCTTTCGAAACGCATGGTGCCGACTTCGACAAACACGTTGTCTTGCTCCCAAAGTTGCCACTCGACGAGTTTCGTGGCTTAGCCGCCTACGGATATGCCTTTCTCGACACGCCAGTCAACTCCGCGCTGGTGAGCGTACTCGACATGCTGGATTATGGTCCGCCACCAGTGACGATGCCGGGTCGAACCCACCGCAGTCGTAACACTCTGGGACTACTTAATCTGTTGGGCGTCACAGAGACCGTGGCACGCGACGTGGATCAGTATGTCGATATCGCCTGCCGCCTCGCCGAAGACCGCGACCTGCGCGACAGATTATCGGCCCAGATAGTCGCTGGTAAGCAGTCTCTATTGAGACGCACTGAGCCTACCAGAGAGCTCGAGCAATTTCTCATCGATGCGGTTAACCGGCTCAACTGATTTCGCAAAGAGAAGAGCCGATGGTTGAGGATCAGCTCTTCCTTTACTTCACCATTCGTGATACCGGGTTAACGATTTTTATTGCATCTGAGAATCTGAACCGACCTGCTGTTTAAGCTGCATTGAGCTAGTTACGTCAATATTCAATTGATTGACCTGACGTTCTATTGAATCGCCCAATCCAGTATCGGCTACTGAAACTAGGTGCGCATCAGCATCCTTGAGCAGAGCATCTGCTCTCGACTGGAATTCCGAGGCTTGAAGCGATGAAAGCCAGCCATTTGATACAGCTTTATCCACCTGTTGTTTGATGTTGTTCAACCTTATATGGAACATCGGCTTACGTCCAACATCCGAAACTTCCGTATTGATTGTTGACGGCATGGCAGTCTGTTTTTCTATGATAGTTTCCTTCTTTATGTATGAAGGTGGTTCGACAGGCGCTATTAACGTCGTCGTTGTGCTCGGTTCAACTACGACCGGAGCCGTAATAACCTTGGTAGTGACCTCACTTTCTGGTATTACGTATGATTCAGTTAATGCAGGTGCAGGCACTATTTTATAAATACAGTCATCATCCGCATACGCCATCTGTCCTGCGAAAGGCTGCAGTACGACTGACAGTGCAACCGCTCCTAATATTTTCCAGGGCATGATTTTTTCTCCTCTCTCTCTCTTTCCTCTAGAGTAAGGACGGGATCTTTTCGCAACAGTTCCTAATACTTAGAATGCTGAAAACCGCATCACGAGCCGGCATCAGTGGAGAAAAACCGTGCTAAAAATGTCTTGGGTTTGTCTCTTTAAATGCTCATGCGCACCACGAGAGAATTTTGAATGTGGTGGCAATGTTTGATCTGGATTCCGCGAGCTAGAGTTTGGAGTTGGCTGCATACCGCCCATTCCTGCGGATGCGAGGGACCTTTATTGCATGGAGGCGAAAGTTGG
>CAYTDR010000634.1:0-5266 GCA_964436185.1 uncultured Candidatus Obscuribacterales bacterium
CGTAGGCGGCCGCTTCCTGATGATGAGATGAGTCGAGCGACAGGCGTCGAAGCGTCTCTAGATGGGCGACGAGGTTTTGCAAGGCTGGTGATGTTCCTTCAGCGCCCTGCCCGAGTGTTGAGATTAGTTGCCGTGCAGATTGATGAACTTGTTGAACACTCTCGACGGAATTTAATCTGTTAAGAGGGATTTGAAAACGAGTACCGACAAGGTGCAGGTTATCCCTGGACAGTCCATGCAGGTCGGAAAGTGCTCCGCTCGTTCGCGTCGCACCAACTATCAGCAGGGCGTTGTGCAGGTCAACGCAAGCCTGGGCGGAAAGCGAGCCGTCATCCAGAAGTGTGCGTACCAACCTGGAAGCGCGAGGTGTAAGCTGATTTAGCTCCAGTGCGCGCCGCAAGCGCTCCGCCACTTCCGGACTGACATCCTCGAGATTGAGGACGGTGCCTGCTTCAGGAAGAAGGTTGGCAATGTCTGTTCTCAGTTGTTCGCTGATACTGTCACGCAGAAGATACTGACCAACCAGGTCGTCGGCCTGTCTGTGACTTTCTTGTCGGCGACGTTCTGCTTGCTGAAAGAGTTGTTCTACTCCGGCTTCTCCACCAGCCAGCGCCTGAATGTCCATGCTGGAGAGCGACTCCAGCATGTCCACTCTCTGTGCCTGGGGGCGTATGGCAGTCAGCAGAGCTTGTACCGCGAGAGGATGTCTCAGCACCTCCACGATTCGTGCCCTGTCACCAGATGCAATGGCATCTCGAAGGGCGGTAGCGTGCTCTCGCAGGGGAGTTTCGGCGTTGCCACAGCTTGCTAGCCTGGTGAATATGTCGCCTACTCCCTCGTGTCGTGAACCGAATTGCGACAACTGCAACAACACATCTGGCAACTGTCTAGGTGATCCGGCTGTTCGCTCAATGCCGTTGATCACCGCTGCAAAGCTCGCCATATTTCGTAAGGGACCAAGGGTGGTGCTTGCATCTGAGGTGATCTGTGCGCGATGCAAGTGTGCCAGGTTGTTGGTGCCAAGAGATTGCATAGTTCCTGTCGTCGTGATTACTGCGAGGAATGCTTGAGCAGCCGCTTCTTGGCGTTGAGCATACTGCTCGACGGCTTGCGATCTGGCGTTTGAAACGTCTTCCGGACGCATGGATAGCAGAGGGCGCTGATTCAAGAGGTCGAGAATCTGACCGGCAGGCGATGTCGTTTCTCCTTCGCGCAGCCTGGCATTGGCCAGCATTGCCAGGTCAAGCAATGCCTGTTGTTGCTCGCGGCGTGCCTGAGCTGATTCTTCTTCGGTCGCAGCGCTCTGCAGGCGATTGGCCGTGTTCACCAACCTCAGCCCCGCGTCTACAGTGGAGAGCAAACGTAGTGGATGCAGCGCCGACTCATTACCGTTTTGCACCTCATCACGCAGCAGTTCCATCGCTGCGTGCCGTTCTTGGGCGGTGCGGGCATTTTCGTAACGCTGCAGGATCCAACTTATGGCTTGTCCATTTTCACCCTCCTGACGTTGGTCCACAGGGGTGCTAATAATCATGTCCAGCGCGCCCGGCGGTTCGGCGATGTTGTTTATGAATGTCGCTCGCAATTGGTCGCGAGCCTGGCTCGCCATTCCATAAACATCGAAACGCGCAAGAGCGTCACGCGCGGCGTCTGCGGACTGTCGTCCATGGATTTCCGGATTGTTCGCGACGTTTGTAAGGCCTTGGCGTGCCATGGTAGCTTCCGGTCCGTCGATGGCCAGGTTTGCCACCACGCAGTGGGTTATATGGTCGGACAGTAAGCGAACCGCTGTCGTGGAATCAGGCGCCGCAGCAATGTTATTTTGACGTTCCTGAAAGGATAAATTCGAGGTGCTAAAATCCGCCCCCATGAACGAGTTCCACAGATTGTCCGTACGACTTTGCGCGATCTGACGCGAGTATCTCAGGACGTCCACAAGGTTGCCGCCGTGCCTGAGGAAGTCCGCTTGCAGGTTGGCGTCCTCATGACCGGCTACTGCTGCAAAGACTTGCAAGAAGTTCTGGTTGCGAACCACCGCCGGATCGCTTGCTATGGCTTCTCTGAGTTCGCCTCTGACTCGGTCGCGCTCCTGATTGTCGCGTGGTAGCTCTATGGGGAGCGACGCCGCCAGATTTCTTTCTATTTCTGCCAATCTGTCAGAATCACCACCAAGTCGAACAAATTCATTCATCAGCGTTTCATGCTGCCGGCCCGCGGCGCGTGCAAATAATCTCAGGAACTGATCCTGATTTACTACACTCGTATCTAGTTCCATGGCTCTTTGTAGAAGCTCGTGAGCAGCAAGCTGGGAACGCTGATACATCTGTTCCTGACGGCGCCGGGCCGCGCCACTATCAATGATGGTAAGTCGACCATCAGCGTCACGGCTGATGATTACCGGCGCTTGGTCCAACTCACGAGCAGGTGGAGGCGGATTCACTGAAAGGAGTGCATCTGCAGCCCAGAGTCGAGCCATCACCGGCAGTGCTTGAGGGGCGATGAGTTCGGTCCTCGCTTGCTGCAGCCTGTCGAAGAAGCCCGGTATAGGAAACCTATTTCGCAAGATAGGGTCCGTTTGCGTGTCCAGAAGAGAAATGTTGTTGAGAAGCAGCTGACGGGCTTCTGGGTTGCTCGCCAAAAGATCCGCTTCCGCGATGAGCTGATTAATTGCCTCACCTTGATGAGAACCAAATCCGTTCGATGCCAGGCTGGAGCCGAGCGCTGAAAATCTGGTCTCCAACGACATTCCGCAGTCTCTGGACACCCTATCCAGCACAGTTCGAAGGCGATTAACCACCAGCGGATTGTCGCGATGCTGATCGAGCAGTTGTATTAAGTTTCCGCCCTCTACCGGATTTAATAGAGCGGGACCCATTCTCGACAGCTCGGACATCGCTCGCGTAAACCTGGCCGGTTCATCGCTGACTAAATCGCCGAACAGTCCCTGGAGCCTGCCTATCGACTGATTGGGCAACTGTGCCGATTCCAGTGCCGGTATGAAAAGATTACCGAACTGCCAGCCGTCTATCGAAGCCAGGTCGTAGGACCGAACAGTTGGCACCGCTATCAATGGCAGAGGTGGCTGCTGCTCGTCTGAATTGCCAAGCTCCAAGCTTCTCTCGGACTCATCGTCGCAAATGTCTATGTCTTCTTCGTCCTGGTGTTCGCTTTCATCATCATGAGTGACGGAGCTGGCCGGCTCGTCGACATCGCAAATGTTCATGTCATCTTCATCGGTCTGCTGTTCGCTGACCGAACCATCCGACATCCCAGCGCTTTCTTCATCGTCGTAAAGGGCAACGAGTTCGTCTTCTGTGTCGCTAACAATCAAGTGTGACGCTGGAGAATGGGTGGTTGCGGAGACTGAGTCTTCCGTGCTCAATGCAGTTGCGCTCCGGCCAGAGTCATTAGTATCGATACTGGTGCCAGTGTATTCTTTTAGTCGGGCAAGAAAGAGCGATTCAGGCTCACCATCTAGGGGCGCTGGAATCCCATTCTTCTGTCTAAAAAGGGTCGCGGACTCGTGAGCGGCGATCATGAATGAAAGCTGCCAATCTGCATCAACAGGTTCACCATTGAGAGTGGCGAGGAACTGCCCCTCTTTGTCAATCGATAGATCGACTGAATTTTCGCTGCTTTTCAAGATCAAGCTTACGAGATTGCCGCTGCCGTCAATCACCAACTGTTGCTCCTGACCATCTGTTTGAATATCTGCTGACAGATTATTGGTCGATCGATCAAGGGTAATTCTGCTAACAACAACAGGATCGGGCCTCCCTCTCACGAAGAGCGAGCTGGTCTCTACAGAATCCTCGTCTTCGAGACCTGCTAATTCGAACCCGTATAACACTCGAACGTCGGGGAGATCTCCGGAAAGAGCGCTCGAAAGAGTTCGCCAGGCATGCCATTCGTTGCCATTCAATCTGAAAACCGGTTGATCGGGATTGTATCTGTCTAAATCTATTGGGAGCGAGTCTGGTCCAATCAATTCCTCAATGGTGAGCGATTGACCGATCCGCCCGTGATGTTCCAGAGGACCCCAGACTTGAGCAATGACGGAATGGAGTTGATTCTGTAGCTTTGACGATTCACTTGATCTTGTAAGGAGGAAATCTGAGTCGTCATTTGACGGATTCTCTTCGGCAATCTCGTCATCAGTTTCGAGATCGGAGCGTGAATCGATAGTCAGGTCAAACGTGATGTTTTCGTCAAAATTCGCCATTCTGCTCCACTTCCTTCTCAGATTTAAATCAAGCAACCAACCACTTGCTTGCGGCTTTTCGAAACTAGTGGTCGTTACACATGTCTGCCAAAACCGCCACCGCCCTGCCTACAATATTTAACCATCTAAATCTAACTTAATCCTGACCGCTCCTGACCAAAATACTCTGAAATCAGATTTTGGCTTTGATGGCGGAACTTTGTCGAACTGGATGGTTGTTCAGGACTCTGGCAGAAACAACTTACTCAATGTTCGTTTATGAGCCTCGGACATCCGAGTTCCATAACTGCTTACCATTCTTTCTTGCACCGCTGCGTTCCATCTTTTCACCGTTAGCTTCGCTTCTGTGGAGAGCAGTCTTGATGCTTGTGCCCAGGCTTCTAAAACCTTTCAGCGTCGGTACATACAGGGCATCATAGTCGACTAGTCGGAGCCCTTGCGGAGTTACGATGATGTTGCCATGTTGGAGATCACCATGGGCGATACCGGCCTGATCGAGATCATTGGACAGCCTGGCAAACTGATCGCGCAGCATTTGAACTGAGCTTGTGTTCTTGTAGTTTCGGTGCAAATACACATCGAGTGTGTCACCATGCACCCAGTTCATTTTTACGATAGGAAACCAACTACCCTTAACCCTGATTCCCTGCTCTAAATAATGGAACGGAACAGTGAACTCTAAATCATCCACGGCGACGAACTCGCTTATGCGCATGTAGCGCTCTTTCTGTTCATGCCGGTGATTGAGAAAACATCGAACAGCCCAGTCGGAACCCGCGGAGGAAACCTTGTAGACGCTTGCGAAGGTGCCGGTGGCGGAACGCGGTAGGCCCAGAGCGTTAACCAATACCTGTCCAGTTTTCAGCGTGTCATCGATGAAACTGGCTGCAGGAGTCTGGATAGCTTCGTTGTATTCCTGGGGAGTGGGCCAGCTCATGCTCAGGTCAGGTAAAAGAGAGTCGATTACATGGACTATATACCCCAACTAGCTGATGAGCCCTGGTATACAAGTTTTCTTTATGTCACCCTTGCATCGTGATCAAG
>CAYTDR010000635.1:0-5263 GCA_964436185.1 uncultured Candidatus Obscuribacterales bacterium
AGAAGCTGCGTGTAGGTGTTTAACGAAATCGGCTGACTGGTCAATCCGACTACAACGGCGCGCCCCAGTGCGGACAAGCAGTCAATCGATTGGGTAATGGTGACGGGCAAACCGATCAATTCCAATGCGACATTTACGCCTCTGCCTTCGGTGGCACCCTTGATCTCATCGACAACGTTCTGGCTGCTTGCGTTCACAGGCGTTGCACCGCATTCTGACGCGAGCTCTAACTTCTCCTCACTTATGTCGACCGCGAAAACCTGCGAGGCACCGAGTGCTTTCGCAATCTGTATCGCAGAGTAGCCCAAACCACCGACACCGAACACCGCGACCGTCTCACCTTTTTTGAGTCTCGATTTATACAGGGCGTGCAACGCGGTGGCAGATGCACACATTAAAGTTGCCCCCTCCTCGAACGAGATCTCATCCGGTAGCCGTACCGCGTTGCGCGCCGGCACTGATATAAATTCCGCATATCCACCGTGTACATGATGACCTATCATGGTCACCGTAAGGCAGAATTGTTCACCACCGGTGATGCAGTAGTGGCAGTGACCGCATGAGATGTTGTAATGAAGGCAAACGCGATCGCCAACCGATACATTGCTTACAGCCGAACCGATCTTTACAACCTCTCCAGCTACTTCGTGACCGAGTGCAATCGGAAGCGGTCCCATCCTCGAACGCCCAGCGCGATAATGTACATCGGAATGACAAATGCCAGCGGCTCTTACACGCACAAGAACATCAGATTCGGAGATGTCGGGGACAGGAACCTCTCTAAGTTGCAGTGGACGACCAGGCTCAACAAGGCAAATTGCTTTCACGGTTACTTCCAACCTCGCAGTGATGGGCACAGATTAAATTCGTGGCACCGCTCCGGCACTCAGCCTCATTATAAAAGAACGGATACTGGAGAGCAGAGTTAGTTGCTCAAACTCCAGGTAAGGATAGTCCATGCAACTCGGGAGGAACTCGACCGCCCTCTTGCGTGGCGAAGTACCAACCGAGGACGGCTGATAGGATGATGGCGCCACCGATAGCAGTGCCGGCAGTCGCTCGTCCGACCTTGAAACTTCCCTCCACTAATTTTGAGGCCGAGTTCCACCCAGCAGCGTCTAATTTTGTTTTCGCTTTTTGCAGGCTTTCCAGAAGTACGAGTTCGTCTTTGCTCATTTCCTGCCCTTTCTTGCGCAGCTCGTCCTGGCGTCTCTTCAATTCATCAATGTTTTTGTCGATCACCTCTTTAGCCTCGGCTAAAGTCAGCATGCGATCCTGAGCGTCGGTTGTCACACGTCGGGTTTTGGCACCAGTTTCGGTGCGCTCCGTCGTTTGAGCAGCTTCTCCTATCCTTTTCAATTCAGCCTTTGAGGAGAACGGATCATGAGCGTGATCGCTTTCTAACGCAGGCGTACTGGTACTTGAACCACTGCTCGCTAATTGTTTATTGACTCGCTCTACGGCCTTTGCCTGAGTTGCACTACCCGTGTACTCCTTGATCAGCTCCAGACCTGATTCGATCAGCCTCTGGCGTTGCTCGGGCGAGAGCTTGCCGTCTGCTTTGAGTAGACTGATTGTGACTTCCATCTGAGTCTTAAAGGTCGAATCGTACTTCGTCGGAATGTCTCGTCCTTTATAGAATCGATTTCGCACCTGTTCGAGGAACTCTCGCTCAGCAGGCGTAGCTATCGTCTCTGTGGACTGCTTCTCGGCTTCGACGGGAGCCGTTGGTTGGCTTGTCGTTGACGTATCAGCACTAGCAGTTGATGCGTCGGTACCGGCCGTACCGGCTTCCGTTCCATGAGCTCGTTTTTGAGACTTGCCTTTATTGCTGTTAATCGCCCTGGCCCGTTCGGGTGGATTATTTGTCTCTTTTGGAGCCGTGCTCAAATCGCGATCCAGCAGCTCGAATATGTCTCTCAACGAGTCATCCAGAGGGCTCTTGCCAGGCGTCTCGCCTCTCGGGGAACCCGGCGGGACCGCTGTTGGTAAACTACTTTTCCGCATTGTCAGTGAAAGACACTCACCTGTCTCCGCCAGCTTCACTTCATCATGCGGTCCAAGCACAATGATTCTACTACCGCTGACAGGTCGGTTGTTCAAAAGAATCTTACCATCAGCCTTGGGCCTCATCATCAGCTTCCCGTCTGGTGCTCGCCAGATCTCTGCAACCTCGGCAGGATGCTCAGCCTTTAACTCTCCGCTGGTAAAGCGGTCAGCACCAATAGTGGTGGGCTCAGTTGTGATTTCGACTCTTCTGCCGCGCGCATCGAAAGCCTCGACAGCGAAACCGGCCTGAAGCATCACTTCGACCCGCTGGTTATTTAGATGCCTTGTTCTGGCTTGTTTAAGGCGCTGTGTTATATCCTTGTAGGCTCTGGCATCCTGCTCAACAGGAGAGTCACCGGTGCCCGGGTCCTTGGACACATGGCGGAGAAACTCGGTGTATTTGTTCTTCAATTCCCCAGTGAGTTTGGCCGGGTCGAAAGAATCTTCGGTCTTAATGCCGAATCGCGCGCAAAACAACTGATTGGCCAGCTCTCTGCTCAACAGTGGTCTTTCACTCACGAACGCATTGTACTTGTCTCTCATCTCTGGATTTAGTGAATTCGGCTCGAAGGACGGGCCGCACTTCAATCCATGTCGTTTGCAAAATATGGTATCTCTCACGGTGCGGTCTATAAATTCCATCTCTCGTGCTATGACACTTTCAACGGTCTTTCTGAATCTGAAACTTCCCACCTTTAGAGCTTCAACAAGCTCCTTCCTGCTGTTAACTGGAGATTCACTTGCTATGCGGCGCTCAATGAGTTGCTCCGCTTCCAGAGGCTCGAAGACATCTGATTTCAGGTGCTCATAAAGCCGCTCGAAAAGAGGAAGGAACCGGCAATAGCCCTCATGTTCCGGATGTTGGGTTACAATCGCCTCTACAATTTTCTTGAAGGAAGGCATTGAGGAGCCCTGGCTCATTTCCAATCCCTTTTTATAAACAAAGAATAGCTCCGCCACCATTTCACTCTTACTCGCGAGGTAATGCGCCTCGTCTTGAGGAGTAGCCAAGTCACCTTTCATTTGCGGATTATTCAGGATTCGTGCGATGAAGAAGTCCTTCAAAAGCGGATCGGTAACCTTTGCATAGTTGCAAATTTCGTTTCTCGCGCTTCTCACTTCCTGAGCCCACACCAAGTCAGTTTTCGGAGCCGAGGCAGCGTCGCGTAATCTAGCATGATCGAGCAGGTGCCCTGTCTCATGGAGGTAGAATGTTCTTACCGCCTCAGCTTTACCGTCCGAAAGCGTTATCTCAAAGTTCCGATACTCTCCTTTCACATTTCCAGGAAAGGACTTTTTGAAAGTCAGAGTTTGAGGGGACTGTCCGATTCTTTCGTGGGTCGCAACTAACTCGCCAATGACCGAATCAACGGCCGCGCGCGATACCAACTCTCCTTTTGCCACCTCAATTGTCAAATCGCTAAGCTTTGGATAGTTGGGATTGTGATACTTGTACCTTCCAGGTGGCACATAGCCGTTCTCGAAGTAATGAGATTTCAAGTCCTTAGCGAAGCTATGAGTTGGTCCAAGGGACTCGATCGTCTCAGATAACCGTTTTTGAACTTTAGGCAGCTCGATCTCTGCCATGCCGCTTAAAATCTCGATCTGAGTTTCGAATCGTCCTCTCTTCCACTCTGACAAACCAGGTTCTCCGAGCGCCCCAGCTAATGCGTCTTTTTTGTCTGCTACATGCCTGGCAAGCTTTTGATAGCGTTCAAGGACTTTCTTCACCGGATCGATAGAGTCGCCGGTCAGGATCTTCTGAAACTCGGAATTAGCCAAAATACGCTCCTCGATTAGATTTCGTCTCATCTCGGCGCACATGTCTATCCGTCCCTGATGATATGCCCTCTCATCCGCGCTGATGCCATTCTGGCTCAGCGCCTTTGCCGCTTCTTTCAATCGCTCCAGAATGATCTTTTCCTGTCTATCAACAAATTCATATGTCTCGATTCCGGCACTGACTCGTTTGCGAATGCGTTCCAGTAATTCCCGTTGAGCTTGCGGCATTGAAGTCTCCGCATCCATTGCCTTTCTCCGATCACCCTCAGCTTGCAGAATCAGTGCATCCAGAACCGCCCTTTCCTCGAGGCTCCCGCTCAAATTCATCATTGATCGCGTGTGTTCCAGCAAAGACAACTTAATTCCTGGCTCAATCAGTTGTCTCGCCGTCGGCTCTGTTATCGTCGCATTCAGCAGCTCCATTCTCCTGTCTGGCTTACCTGCAGAAGTTCTAAGTACTGCCGGCGTTCGAAAAGGCTTATCCGATGAAACGGCCCTATCCGGAGCCGCATCACCAGTCGGTTTTACAGGGCTAGCCTCAGAAAACCGCGACACTGTATCCGGTGGCATCGGACGGCGGCGAGTCAAATCGACGGCCGCCCCCGCCCTTTCGGAAGTGGTTGACTTCGGTTCTACAAAAACTTCGTAGTCACGAACCAGTTTAGGTCCGTCGCTCGAACTCGTGCTCAGGATATAGAATCTTCCTTTGTCGGATACTGACCGGAAATAGACGACGCTCTGTTCGGATTTCCCCCCACTTCTCACTTTGAGTTCGATCTTCTCGTAAGGCGAGCCCTCCTTTCCAAGTTTCGCCAACTCGTCTGCCGACAATACGATCGATTCATGGGGAAGCTTGTCGCCCAATCCAGCCTTTATGCGGATTGCTCGCTCTCCGTCCATGCCGACTTTGTATGTTCCAAGAAGGTCAGCAGGGAGTGTAGGATCAACCGGTTTGGGAGTTCTTAGCTCACTTGATGGTCGAGACTCCAGTCGAACAGTCTCTTTAGGCGTGATGGGCAGGGGCAAATTTGCAATGTATATTTCACCAAGTTGCGATCGTTCCTGTAGATGTAATTGTCGACCATCCTGGGTCCACTTCTTGCCTAGCCAAACCGTGTCGAGTTCACTGTTCAGGTAGTAACGTTGATTCGGATTGATTCGTTTGCCATTGATGAAGACGCCTTCCTTGCTTCCCGTGCCGCGATCGCCCACATCCTCGATGTACAGACGCCCCTTCTCATCCACACCGAGATTTGCATGGTGTTTATCAAGAGAAGATTTTCCAAGTTCGACCCGTGGTTTTTCCGGATCTGACCGCTTGCTGCTTCGTCCCAAGATCAACTGTTCTCCTGGTTCAATGTTAATCTTATGTTCGCCTATCTTGCCAACTAGAGGTGATGCGATTCGCTCTTTGATCTTGAACATTTTTGAG
>CAYTDR010000636.1:0-5258 GCA_964436185.1 uncultured Candidatus Obscuribacterales bacterium
CGCCAGCAGTGCGTTCATTGCCCGGCTTCCGGACGGAGCGAGAGCGAAGAAATGGAATGCCATCCGGTGGACAACATACCGGATGGTCCATTACCGCAGAGCAACTATCGCAGGATGAGTTTCGCGAAAGTGACTGAGATGATCAACGATACGACAAAGGCTGTCAGCGCGAGGGCTGCAAGGATCAGTGTTATACTGGTCACGAGAAGATACTCCGTATTTTGTGAAAGGACCGTTTGTTTTCGGCAACAGGTCCTTTGCTGTCTCGACTCCCTCTAGATGCCTGGCAAGGGCGCTCCAGAATAACAGCGGTGGGGCGAATATGCCGTTTGTCCTCCTGTATTTTTGTATTGAATATTGCTGTGTCCATACGGTCATTTTTATCAAACGTCCTAACTTGTATTTGTAGCCGCTATCTCAACACTACTCTTGGTTTGAGGTAAATCAATTCCTGTCTTATTACCAGCCTATGGCGAGCACCTTTTTTCAAAGAAGGCATTCACTGCATTCAGAATACGGAGGGACGTTTAAAAGCCTCAATAGGTGTTAGGCGTGGCAGTGCATCCCGGAAACCTTATTCCGTCTCAACATTGCCAATTTAACAGTACCTTCCGATACCTGGTGTAAGAAGGCGTTATACCAGTCGAAGTTGTTTTGACTGAAATGGAGCTCGCTGATTTGGTTTGCGCGGTCACTGATAGTGGCTCGCGGCTCCAGGAGCATTCTGCCACAGCGCTTTTGCCTAATCAATGCCGCCATCTTTCCAGTTCAGCAACCAAATACTGATCAGGGATGACAGCAGTGGCCAGGCGAAATTTAAGGTGAGGAGGAAATCGAAGGTAAGGGTTGCCCGAATTAGGGTTTCACTATATCTGGTGGCGATCGGTGATTCCGGCGGAAGACCAGGGGCTTCAAGATGGTAAGCTGGTGGGAGATTCGGACGCCCAGGGCGAAGGGTATCGATGAAACATAATGGTTGTTATCGGGCGCGCTGAGAGTCGGCAGGAGGGTACTAAATGGCTGGTCTTTATTTTGACGAAAGCAAATCACCGATTCTTCGGCCATCATTTTGCATGTTTTTGGACGCCTTAGGTTTTAATGACCTGATCGAAGAAGCAACCCAGCACGGCACTGCCGATCAGCTTTTAAGAGAATTTTACGACGTTCATGAAAACAGCTCCAAGAACTGGGTTTCGATGAAAGCCAGCTGGGAGTACAAATGCTTCACTGATAACGTTGTATTTGGCTGTCCCACTGTTGATACGAGCCAAGATTCAGAAGGAGAATTTGGCTCAATTTTTGTCACTGCAGGTTTCCATCAGCTTGAAATGGCGCTGGCTGGATTTTTTGTACGTGGAGGCATGGCTTTTGGCCCCCTGCATATAAGTGACAATTTCGTTTTTGGACAGGCTGTTCTGGATGCCTACAAGCTGGAGTCTAAGACAGCCAAAGTCCCCCGCACCATTATCAATCAAAACGTGATGGACGAGGTGTATGAACATTTAAATTCGTATGTAAATGTAATGTCATCGCCGCATGACGTGGGCATTTTGATAGATGATGATGGGCAGTTCTTTCTCAATTATCTAGATCCACTCATCGATGGCGGTTCTGCTGAAGACATAGAATTTGATGCATTCAAGAAACATCGAAATCTAGTAAGTAAAAAGATAGCTAGTGCAAAATCAGACGAAATTCGAGCCAAATATGAGTGGACCGCGCGATACCACAACCATGTTATTGAGCGACAAGTAGCACCTTTGGTTGAGTCGTACAGAGATGGTGATGACGAAGAGGGAGGGGGCGATGCCACCTCCCTGAAGGTGCCTGGATATCCAGCTCAACCTTGTAAATCGCTTTCGGAATTTATGAAAACAAATCAAAATCTCTATAAAAGATTCGCGAAAAAATTGCCATGACTGTATAGATCAAGGATTCGGGCCTAGCGCGAAAGACCTCCGTCATTGCAATTAGAATCTTGCGAACAAACTTGAGGACGCAGTCTTAGTACCGGAAGATTCAAGCAAGACCAGCAAACAATAGTGCAACCAGAACCCTGCCGAAAAGGTGCCTATTCGGCATTCCTTCCTCATCCAGGTGACGCAACGGAATTCTGCAATTTCAGCCTTCACACAAATCGGCACCATCCCCGTTTTTCGTGTAACCTTTTTATCTTGACCGTACTGAGATTCCTAAGATGAGATAACGGAGACAGTGAAGACCAGAAAAATTCTCTTGGGTTCCGTGATAACTGGTGCAATTCTCTTTGTCGGGAACTCTGCGCTTGCGCAATTAACCACCTGGAAAGAAGATATGAATCATGGAAAGGCGTTTGAGGAAAAGCTCGAATATGCAGAGGCTGAACGTACCTACCGACAAGCGCTCGGGAATATTCCTAAAGTTCTATCTCCCAATTCAAAAACGCAATCTTATTCCAACAAGAATATTTCAATAAGGCAATCTTATTCTTATTTCAATAAGAATGAGGGAGAGGTCACAGACCTGGGAAAGCTAACAGAAACTCTTCAGGCGTTGCTTAGAGTGCTCAATGCGCAAAACAAATCGACGTCTGCCATTGCGATTTCCAGGTCATTGCTAACGATCAAAGAACACACATCTGGACCTGGCGATTCAAGCCTTGCTGCCTCCAAAGACAGTTATAAGAATGTGATAGAACGACTGGAGACAAAGAATCGATGGCCCACGATTAAACCGCTTTTCAAAAAACACAAATTTGTAGGAATGGATCGTACTCAAGTACATGAAATCTTGGGAACACCAGATGCTGCCGCTCTCCTAATGGAATGACAACCATTGGACCTAATCGTTTTCTGGTGCAAGAGATCAATGAATACCGTAGTGGCGTGATACGCGGATTAGCGCCACAGCGGGGGAGAGACATCTCAGGACTTCCGCTTCGGGATAACTACGTTCTCAGCGTTCTGGCACCAGATCCACAACCGGGTAGCAAGTTTGAATCGATTTATGATGGCCCAGGACAAAGGAGGAGTTTTTTCCGTTCTCGAGATTGAATATGCTACCGATGATAATGTGGTTAGATACAGGCTTCGGAGTCGTGATTATGTGGGTAAATGGGCAAGCGATAACAATGCTCCGGATTGGCCGAGCGACGAGGCGCTCTAATTTTGACGCTAAATATGGCATACAACAATGCTAAGACAGCTTGCTTGTCCAGACAGAGACTGGTTACAGCCATAGTTAGTCATTCATGTTTGCTTGAATCACTCCGCCGAAAAGAACTGTTTTCGGCACTGTATACTGAAAATATCCCAAGTCAAGAACTGCGGCTCAAAAAATAGTTTCCAAGAGGAATCCCGCCCCTGAACCGCAAAATCAGCCCCCTACTAAACCCAAAAATCTCGATATCCGCAAGCGCGAATACCTCACCGCCTCGGAAATCAAGAAGCTCAAGGCTGCCATTCTCAAACTGGGACGCAATAGTCATCGCGACTGGTTGCTCGTCACCATGATGTACAGGCACGCTCTACGCGTCTCAGAAGCCTCTGATATGCGCTGGGAGCAAGTGGACCTTACCCGCGGTCGTTTACACGTTAATCGCCTCAAAAACGGCGACCCCTCAGTTCACTACCTCGAGGGTGACGAACTCCGTGCTCTGCGAAAGCTGCAACGCGAAATTCCTGACTCGGCTTTCGTCTTCTCCTCCGAGCGCCAGGGGACTCTTGCACCTCGCACCATCCACGCCATCATTGCTCGCGCCGGCGAAGAAGCTAAACTTCCTTTTCCAATCCACCCACACATGCTAAGGCATAGCAAGGGCTTCCAGTTGGCTGGTCGAGGGGAAGACACTCGTGCCATCCAAGCTTACATGGGGCACAAGAACATCCAGCACACGGTGCTTTATACCAAGCTCGAATCAACAAGGTTCAAAGGCTTTGGGAAAGACTAACGACTTCTCGTGCTCACTCAACGTCTCTTGGCAGAAACCACTTCTTCCACCATGGTGCTTGCAATTTCAATAACTGTTCGTTCAATTTTGCAAGTTGCTCCTGAGTATTCTTTTCTTGTCTTTCAAAAGCTAGCTCTAACTCTTCCACCTTCCGTCGAGCGGACTCTGCCTCAGTTCGCTCTCTCTCGAGTTGATCTAGTGTTTCTTGATTTGATGTGCGTTCACTTTCTAGCTGACGTTGTAACTCTGGCACTACATTTGCTTCTAAATCAATGACCTTTCCAATCATAGGTTTCATTTCTTCGATTTGCTTTTCGAGCGCAATGGCTTCAAGGGCTTTGAGTTCAGCTTCTTTTCGTTCACGTTCCGCCTGAACTTGTAGGTCTGGAATAAGACGCAACTGACGTTCCTTCTCTTCCAATTCAACCTTCAGTTGCCAATTTAGCTCTCTTTGCTGATCTAGTTTTTCCGCGAACTCATTGGCTATGACTCTAACAAGTTCTGTTATCGATGTCTGACTTGCATTTTCAATTTCGATTGTTTCAACATCCTCTACGGATGAATCAACCCCAAAATATTCTGTGCCATCACTGGATTCTTCAAAACTTGGCTTTATTGAATCCTCTGCCTTAGCCACACCCTTTCTTGCCAGCGCTGCGTCGATTTCTCCTCTATATATGAACCATTTTTCTTTGAGTCCGATGAATCGCTTTTCGCCTTTTAATTGCCCTTGGTTGAGTCTTTCTCTGATCCAACGTTCATCACAACCCAAGAGGGAAGCGGCTTCTTTGACAGACAACATTGGGTGTTTATGCATTAGATGTGCACTCGCTATAGAACGGATATGCCGATCCTGTGCGGCTTTTCGGTCATTATAAGACTAAATACCAGAATGCTCCAGTGACATCCGGAAGTTGGCTGATAATGCCTCCATAACTTCCGGATGTTAGGCATACCTTGGGGAGTGGCGAAGAAGACAAGTTCACTTCAAAAGACAGCTTGGTGCCGTCCGAACATCCGGAAGATGGAAGTTCTGTTTGTGTCCACGGTTGGCGGTCCGCCGGAGACTTCCGGATGCCTGGTTTGATGTTCCGGAAGCCTCCGGTCCTTCTTCCGGATGTGATGGTCGCGATCCGGGTCAACTTCCGGATGTGTTCCGGAGTAAAGGCATTGACTTCCGGAGCTACCAACTCTTGGTACTGCCAGCTTGATTTAGTGAAGTCCGAGGACTTTTGTGTATGAGTTAGATATCCGTCCGACACAGATCCGGATCCTGCTGAAATCGCGGAGCCCGGTCAATCCTTAATCTCCGGATTATTCCGGAACAATT
>CAYTDR010000637.1:0-5254 GCA_964436185.1 uncultured Candidatus Obscuribacterales bacterium
TAGAAGGAAGCGCTCCCTCGATATGCAGCGCACCTCGGGCGGTATCGCCAAGATTAACGTCGACTTATTCGTCGGTGGCTTCGGTGAGTTCGACAGCTTCGGTGAGCTCGACGGCTTCGGGGAGTTCGTCGGCTTCGGTGAGCAGGACGGCTTCGGGGAGCTCGTCAGCCTCGGTGAGCAGGACGGCTTCGGTGAGCTCGGGCAAGACCAGGCCGACACACACGACGGGTTCGATAAGGACGAGCCCTTCGCCGTCCCCCTCCGCGTCCCCGATTTCGACCGCCACGTCGTCCTTCACCGTGGTGCTCGGGTCGATCACAGTCAGGTCGGCGTTGTCGTGGACATCCCAGCCCTTGTCGGCATCCGCGTCGTCCGTGTCCTCCAGCTTGGGCAGCGCCGGGAGAGTCGTGGTACCGGCGAACAGGATCTCGGGACCACCGGTGACGAGCCAGGCGTAGGGACGGTTGACCGTGATGTCGAACGGAATCGGCGGGATGAACTCACCGATGGCGGTGGTCTCGTACATGCCGACAGCCGTCACCGCTGCGCCTTCGAACCCCTTGTGGTAGAACTTGGTGTACGTCTTGTGCTTGACGCAACCGATGCGTACCTTCCTGTTGCAGATGCCGGAGAAGTCCGCCTTCCGCTCGAAGGCCAGACCCATGCCCTGCAGGGTGAGCTCGGGAATGACGTCCTTGCTCCATTCCTGCTCGTTCTGCGGGATACGGAACATGCCGTGACCCGGCGACAGCTCTTCACGCCAGGTCGTCCAGTTGCTCACCAGACGCTTGACCGCGGTGGTCAGGTCGGTGCCGATCTGGGGCAGGACCAGGTAGAAGTGGAAGTGGCCGTGCTCGCCGAACGGGAACTCCAGGATCTCCACACCGTCGCCGGCGCGATAGTTGAAGTTGCCCCGCTGACGCATGAAAGTGGCAGGCGTCGGCGTGCCGTCCAGACCGAAGAAGTTGCCCGCCTTGTCGTTGCGCTTGTAGAACCGCTCCTTCGCGGGCGTCAGCATGTACAGGGCGTCCGTCAGGAATGCGAGCGCCTCTTCGGGAATCTCCTCGAGGATGCGCGAAATCTTGTGGTTGGTGTTCGTGTCACACCACCCGTTGATGCGGTCGAGCGCCTTGGAGTCGAACAGCAGCTTGGCGGTTTCGGCCTTGTAGAACTCGCTGTTCTCATCGATGAACGTCTGGACGAACTCCAGCCCGTCCTCGTCCTTGAGCCAGAGAGCATTGGCGATCGCGAGCTGCGTGGGAGCCTTGCTCTTTGCCTCGACCGTTTTCAGCCACTCAGCGACCTTCAGGTTGTCGGCATTGACGTCCCGGAGGTCGGTGTTCATGGGGTAACCCATGGCGTCCAGAATCTTCGTGCGCGTCTTGCCGCGAGCTCCGATGTTGGCCATGGTGATGGCCCGCCGGATGCTGTACGGCGACAGCTGCACGACCTGCTTCTTCTTCGGATCGGTCTCGGTGAGGGCGTTGTCGTAAGCATGGCCGAAGAGGTCGAGGGCGAATCGGGTCGTGCTGGCTTCGTATACGCTTTGCATGGTTCAGTGTCCTTCTTTTTACTGGCAGTTTTTGGAGGCAAAGACCGAATGCAGAATGCAGCAAACGCGTTATTGCGTTGTTGACAGACTCCAGATACAGCCGATCCGACCTGAACACATGGAGTGCCGGCAGTTGAGGACGTGGAAATACAGGGTAGACGGTTGTTGCGGAGTCCGAAGAAGGGCGATTGGAAGACCACACAAACATCGCTGAATCGGCCTCAATATTCCTACCGTCCTAACGATAGGTAATGGGAAGGAATTGTTAACGCGATCCTTGCCAAGCGCCAGTTTTGTAGTGCTCTCGCCAACTTGCAAACATAATATCGCTTCTTCAATAGCGCGCTAATATCACTATAGAATCGGCTAATTTTGCTGGTTTTACCGTTTCCGCCAGATCTATACTGATTTTGTCTATTAGTCGATTAAGCTAAATCCAGCCGGAGGAACAGCTCTTCGCGATCGGACTCGATTCTGTTCGCGCAACCGAATACTTCCTATATCTACCGTTATCAAACAGCAGCATTCGCTCGCTAAACTAAGGCCGCCAGCGCCTCTGTAGGATGCATTCCTCTGTTTGCATGATATCCAAGCCGTGAGATGCAAAGACACACAGCCCGATCCAGCTAGATATCGATACAGCGCGATTTATGAAAGTTAAGCTCACTGAGCCGCACTAACGCTATAACTAAACCTGACAAGACTTGTAGCAGAGGAAACTTGGCAACATGACTCATCCCGACAACGATCTCGAGATGTTGGACCGCGTTCAACGGTTTGTGGAAACGGCAGCAAAAACCTGTGTCCATGAGGCGCGAGGCTTACTGCCCAGGCGATTCGTCACACCTACATACTCCATTCAGGCAGGCGCCGATGATGAGAATCCTGTCGCCGAACGCTCCCTTGTCGGACACTATCTGCAAATGTACGACTGGGACGCCTGTCTTTTCAGCCAGGCAGCTCATAGAATCGGTATTGATGGGCTTCCGCTCGATGTTATCGAAAACTTCCTGAGCCTGAAAGAAGAAAACGGTTTCATACCAAGGACGGTATCACCCAGCAAGGTTTGGGATGCAGGCGATCAGGCCAAGCCGTTCCTCTGCCAGACATTATTGAAAGAGACGGAACGTACACCGGTAGAACCCTCTCGCCTGACCGAGCTAGTGAAGCGATTGGCTGGCTATTTGAGCTATTTCCATCATCATCGAAGAGAAGAAAGCAGCGGATTGTATTATTGGCGCAACGTTCTGGAAAGCGGAATAGATAACAACCTGGCGCTTTTACCGCCTCACGAAGCGGCTCAGAGCGAATTCCAGCTTCAGTTCGCTTACCCGGACCGGATCTTGGCAGTGGATCTCAACGCCTACCTGGTCAACGAGTTCCAGGCGATTACTCGACTGGCCGAAATGTGTGAGATGGAAGAGATTCGACGGGAGTATCAGTCTCGTGCAAACGAGCTGATTGAGCGAATCGAGAGCAAACTCTGGTGCGACCATGCACAGATGTATCTCAATTTCGATTTCACCGCCGGAGAGCTGGTTCGCATAAAAGCCTGGACCGGCCTCACTCCTGTCATAGCAGGCTTCGCCTCTGCCGACCGCGCCAAAGCAGCCATCGTCAACAACATTCTTGACGAAAGTCAGTTCCTGAGACCACACGGAATTGCCTCACTGGCCTACTCAGAGCCGCTCTACAACAACTCCAGGCGGGGGCTTTTCGGTCGAGCTCTGGTATGCAACTGGCAAGGACCGGTTTGGGTTCTACCCAATGCCTGGATCGCGAGAGCTCTCGTCAAGCAGGGATACCGAGACGAGGCACGAGAGGTTGCCGCCCGGGTAATTGCGAACCTGGACAAGGACATTACCGCTCGCCAGACAATCCACGAAAGCTACAACGCCGAAACGGGCGACCCGGTCTGGGCTCCACAGTTCATGTCCTGGAACATCCTGACGCTAGATCTGATCGAGCTCATCCGCCTTAACGAGGAAGCAAAACAAACGGTCGTTTAGAAACGACTGTTCAGATCTTCGCCAAACGCTCTCTTCATGTTTAAGGGCGTTGCATCGCACTACCCGCATTGCCGGGCACCGCGGGTAGTGCGCAAACGTGATTACAGCATGCTCATTTTTCTACGAAGAGCAGCATCGCGAGCGCGATTAGAGTCACTTAAGCTAGCCCGCAGGTTTTGGGTAACCTAGTTACGCTATCTGTGCTTGACAATGGTGTAATACCCAAAGACGTCTGCGGAATGGCGCGTTGCGGCGGAACCGGCATATATTGCGCTCTCCTGACACTAAAAAGAAAAGCTTATGAAAAAAAAGATCGTTGTTTGGGTCATGAGCGTTTGTTAGGTGGAGAGCGTAATTCTGCTTTTTTATTCGCGAGATCACTAGAACCTCCGGTAACTCCGTTCAATCGACCATATCGCTTCCGAGTTCACTCGGGCGGATTACCCTGGCGATTCTAGTCTCCACTCCCTGACGGCGCTCGAGTAGACATCGGTCACTCCGGACTCCGCCCAATAGTCGTTTGTTCACTCGGGATTCTCACCGAACCTCCTTTCCGCCCCAACGTGCACTCAAGTAGACAATCCAGCCCAGCCGACAGCGAAACAAACTGCGGTGTGCTGGTCAACTCATATCTGCTGCCTCGGTCTTCCAGTGTTCGGCAAGCAGGTGGAGTTATTTCTTGGTCAACATGGCTTCCTCAGTCTTGAGGAGGTCGAGAGAGGAACACCTCTATGCAACAGTTAGTAGGTCTTTTAGGGATTGCTATCTTCATCGGGCTAGCGGTTCTTCTGTCCAATAACCGGCGCGCCATCAACTGGTGGTTGGTAGGGACAGGGATTGGCGTTCAGCTCGTCCTGGCATTCCTGATTCTCAATGTCCCGTTTGTACGCGACATGTTCGACAGTCTCGGACAAGGGATTCAGTCGCTTCTCGACTGTGCCAAGGAGGGACTTGCCTTCGTGCTTGGCGAAGAACTGGCAAAAACCAAGTTCATCTTCGCCTTCATCATCGGCGGGTCGATCATCTTCGTGGGCGGCTTGACCGGTATCGCCTTTCACATCGGCGCACTTCAACTGGTCGTGCGTGTTCTGGCGGTAGCCTTCAAACGCATGGGCGTCAGCGGTGCTGAAGCACTGTCCACGGCGGCTGAGATTTTCCTCGGACAGGTCGAATCTCAGCTACTGATTCGCAACTTCATCAAGCTGCTCAGCCTATCCGAACTGCATGGGATCATGGCAGCGGCGATGGCCACGATTTCCGGTAGCGCGCTGGTCGCCTACATCTCGCTCGGCATCGACCCGACCTACCTGCTCATGGCGTCGTTCATGACGGCACCATCCGCCCTCGTGATCGCTAAGATTATCCATCCGGAAACCGACCAGGAAGCTCTCAAGCGCGAGACCATACTTGAAGACGAGCGAACTGCGGCCAACTGGATTGAAGCCGGCGCCGAAGGTGCCTGGCAGGGTGTGAAAGTAGCCGCCAACGTCATGGCGCAGTTGATTCTCTTCATCGGTCTTGTCACTCTTGCCAATCACATGTTGGCGGCAATCCTGGTCAAACCTGCCTTCGTGCCGTTCGCGGCCGTCGTCGGTGTGGCTTTGGTGCTGCTCTATGTGGCTCGCAAGCGGAACCTCCAGCAGAGGTGGGCATTGATCGAAAAGATTGCGCCTGCCAAGGTATGGCCCGGCGT
>CAYTDR010000638.1:0-5253 GCA_964436185.1 uncultured Candidatus Obscuribacterales bacterium
CGGGCTGTGGAAACTCTCATACCGCCTGGCTCAGGAAATGGGGAGCAGGTCAGAATCTTTCGCATCTTCCGTTCAGATTGGGCGCAGTGATGGGCAACTTGTTGGTTCGCACACCCTTATCTTCCAGCGTTTTCACGAACTCCTTGGTGAACTTTGTATCCCGATCGTGCATCACGATTGATGGCTTCTTATCCCGCTTCATCGTCTGATCGAGGAACTCTTTCGTTTGCTCGACTACCCATGCTGAATTGGGATGCTCGGTTGATTCCGTGACGATCACCTCGCGAGTCTCCAGACACAGAAACACCATCAAATACAGGTCACGAATGCCCTTCAGAGTTACACTCTTCACTGCGAAGAAATCCACTGCCCACAATGTCTCCGCATGGCGTTTGATGAAGTTATCCCAGCAATCGTTCT
Source organism: uncultured Candidatus Obscuribacterales bacterium (assembly GCA_964436185.1). GTDB lineage: Bacteria > Cyanobacteriota > Vampirovibrionia > Obscuribacterales > Obscuribacteraceae > CAYTDR01. The sequence goes on from CAYTDR010000638.1 coordinate 421, forward strand.
TGCGATTCGGACCTGGCTCGATGCCCTCTTCCTTAAGGATGTTCCGGACCGTTTGCTGACTGATGCCTTTGATCCCCAATTTTTGGATCTCGCCAACAATCCGGGTGCATCCAAAGCCCGTCGTCTTCGCGATCTCGATGACGAGTTCTCGCAGCTCGAGCGGCTTCCGTTGGCCACCCTTGGGATTGGGTTTCTTCTTGCGGCAGTTTTCATCGCGACACCCACCGATAGAAGGTTGATGGCGACACGATCGTCAGCAGCTCTTCGATGGCTTGTCCGAGCGCCTTGCCGAGCTTGATCAGCCGCGAGCGTTCGTCGGGCTTGGTGTGGATCTGCCCCGGCACGCGAGCCCGCAGGATCTTGTTCTCTTCCTTCAAGAATTCGATGTACTTCGCCAGTTCATTGCTCGTTGCAGACGCGATCAGTGCCAGCAGCGAGTGAAAATCTTAGACGCCATGCTATTGTCGTAACTCGTTATTAGGGTGGAGTCTCACGCATTCGTTGAACCGCGCTATCTGCACCGTCACCACGCTGTTTCGGGTAGGATTGCAGATTGTGCGTGGCCAATCCAAGCAGAAGGAAGCGCGACTGACGGCGACCTCGCCGAAGGGGTCTCACTCCGACGACACGGAGACCTACCACAGCATCAATAGCGGAGGCGAACAACATGGCGATGTTCGACTACAGCCAAGTTCCAAGCAAAGGGCAAAAAAAGCCAGGCTTTGTCACTTGAACATTACAATACTAGTGGATACAACTTATTCGGACTCGCAATTCCCAACCGGCAGCCTAGCATCTAGATGAATCTTGAAATGCTGCAAGATAGCTTTGGGATCCCATAATGAGAACGGTTTTCGTCCGAATATGTGCAGCCGTTGCCTTCTTGTCTGCTGGGGTTCGCTGTGTGGCAGCGGACATTGACCCTAGCTTGGGTGAAGTGGTTCCGAATGAGCTTTTGAATCGATGGATCGGTGACAAGTTCGGCGAGCAAGTCCTTCAAGCGGTCCAGGCTGCCCACGAGCGGCGAGAGCGAGCCCTCAGCAATGCAAGCGTGTCGATTCGAAAGAATGCTCAGCCTCGAAGCGATGTATCTATAAATAAGGACCTTGATCCGAAAGGGAAATTGCGGCCTAATACAGTGAATGCCCACTGGTATCGTGACGGCGAGCGCTTCTTCTTTCAGCAAAAGATGGCTGTTGATGGAATGTCGCCTACGCGGACGATGAAATGGTTTGACGGGAGTAGTCGATGGGCGCTCGCTAGCCAGAAAACAGCAAAAGGTGAGCGTCTTACCGGCGAAAAGTTTGTTGACCATGCGTGGCAGCCAACGGATGGCGTGACAGACGATATTGTGTTCGGCTTGCGATTTGGTCCAGCGTTGCCAACCCTGACCCATTTGTTTCAGAGCGGGAATGCTAAATTTGCAGGGTTTGAAGCAGTCAATGGATCGCTTTGCTGTCGAGTTGATTTTGGGACTCACGACCACCCTCCCTATCCCGGAATCTCCAGCAGGATGGGGTCGTCGTCTCTCTCTGCATGGTTTGACGTCGCCCATGGCTTCTGTCCGCATCTAATCCAGCGTCGATTTGGTCCGACGAATTGGAAAAACGATCTGCCGCCGGTGCCGGTCGGTTCTGAGGCAATGTCGATTGTTGCCACTGAATTTTCAAATGTTCATAGTGCTGCAATTGGCGGTGATGTATGGATTGTAAAGCGCGCTAGTGAAGCTAACCGAGCCTTCTTAGTGGAATGGGTTGTTGAGGAGGCTGATCTAAGCACTAGGGTGTCCAGTAGCGTGTTCTATCCGCCGCTTCCAAGTGGAACCGTTGTCACCAGCATTACTGGCACCCAAGATCGGCAGCTGATGCTAAAGGATCGAGGTGGAGAAGCCCTAGATTCCGTCTTGCAACAGTACGAACATGGCCTTGCTGCGTCCCTTAAGAAAAGCAATTGCGACCCAAGTGAGCTGCGGTCTTTGCATCAAGCAGCTGTGGTGTGCATTAGGCTGGCGAGTTACTTCGGGCTTGGGCTCATCTTGAGCGCCCCGCTTGCGTTTGTGTATTTGCGTCGTGGCTCAACTATCGTTAAATCTGAAATGCAGGAGGATCAACATGCCTAGATCGTTTACCATTTCACGCATAGGCATTTCATGCCTGTCAGCCGCCATCGCAGCTGTCGCTGCATGGATTGCGTCTTGTGGGGTCGCCGGGGCTAGCACTCACGATGATATTTTGAATGTCAAAGCGGGCACCATTTACTGGTGCGCATGGCAAACTCCGGCTCATGTGTGCTTCGTGTGCGATTCGGGCACCGCTATGACCGGGTGCGGTGGACACTATGCTGCACAGTGTTGGCCTAATGCTGGCAGTCCAGGCCATTGCGGAAAATGCGTCCCTAATTCTTTTAATTGCCCCTCCGTAGGGGCGGTATGGGATGGCCCGGGATGTTCCGGCAACGTAGTTTCTTCGGGGTCTGCTTGCTCCTACAGTTACGATGGCGTTGATATTTTTGACGAAACTGATTGCGGCTGTTCTCCATGAAGCCATGATTGGGTTAATGATGCTGAGTTTGAATGCAGCAATTCAGCTGTCGCTAATATTGTTCACTACGACGCATCTTGACGATACCCAAGATGTGGACGGGTGGTCATCTCTCAATCGATGTGGTCCACTGGCGTTGCAGGTGTGTTGCAAGTCGATCGGCAAACCTGTCAAAGACGCGGAGATGTCAAAGCTTCTTCCGCGAGACGGCAAAGAAGTTACTATTGGCCAATTAAGGTCGGCTGCGGAGCAGATTGGTGTGCAAACATTCGCATGCCGGTGGAGCAAGCAATCAGATGGTCTGATTGTTTCGCGAGATAGTCCCGCAATAATTCCGATCACTCATCCTTCGTCAGGTTCGCTTCATTTTGTAGTGGCGATACACTCGTTCGAGGATCGGATACTAGTGGCTGATTTTCCATCAGCGCCTAAATGGATCACGAATGATGAGTTAGTAAGTCAGTATAAGTGGGATGGAACCGCCCTCTATGTAAGCGCGACCGCCGGGCCGTTGATCTGGTTGCGCATACTGAGTAGCGGGGCTGTTGCGCCTTTGCTGTCGCTAGCTCTTGGAGTGGCTTTGCCTTTTGTCGTTGCTGTTATCAAGCGATGGAAGGAGAATCGATTGGAAAGTGTGCGAGTTGAGACCTCATAGTCATTGCTGACTAGAATAGCGGGAGGCTTTGCGTCTCGTGGGTTCAAGCCGGAATATTATCGATGCTGACAGCAGCGTGATGTATCCATGAATGCATCACGCTGTTGTCGTTTTGATAGTAGAGTGCTGGCTGCTCAGGCCTGTTGTGTACGCTCCGCAGGACCGCTCACCCGCGGTGATCCCAGTTCGATACACTCCAAACCAACGACAGAGCACGAGCCTTTCCTCATTTCAAACGGCCTTAATCTGAAGGCGCAAGGAGACGCGTTTGGTGTGAGCGTTGACGATTGATGAGCTCATGCCGATAACGGTGGCTAGCTGGCACCCTCTGCGAGCTGAAGAGTTTTCGCCGAATCTATCCGAAGGGAGTGATGGACGAAACCATGGGACGAATCAACTTCGATGAAACAACGGCGCCACGTCCACTCTTGGCGGAAATCAACCGCGTTCACAACGATCTCGCAAGGGCATTGTCGGATGCGGACCAAGACGACCATGGCCGACGCGCAATCAGTGGAGACATGCTTCGAGCGCAGCTGAAGTCGGCCGGCCATACACCGACTGCTATTGAGTGGGCTATCTACCTCTTACGCGAAGAAGGGCTAATCCGAACGACGACACTCAGTGAGAGGTTAGCCAAAACGAATCAAGACGCGATCCATGACGTTAACGCGCGAGCAGCTGAAGTGCCAGCAGTTGTGGCAACAGACGAGTTCTGGAAGTGGTGGCAAGACGCTTCTAGAACTCCTCTCGCTTTGGTGATGAAAGGTGGTGGAGTCAAAGGGCTGTCATACGTTGGAGCTCTGGATGTTCTCGGCAAAGAGTATAAGTTTAACTGGTTCATTGGAACCTCCGCCGGGGCGATTACGGCGATTCTTCTTGCCGCTGGATATACACACTGTGAACTCTTGGAAATCATGAGGGACGAAGACTTCCGAGATTTCTTCGATGCTAAGTGGTATCAGCAACCATTCAATCTCTTATTCCATAAGGGCCTTCATCATTCCTACAGCTTTACGACATGGATGGACACACTTCTAGCAGAGAAGCTGAACCGCTGCAGCCGCGTTCGCCTGTCAGATCTACCGAACAGGGTTACCGTCTATGCTAGCCAGCGCGGAACCGGCGCGTTGAAGTTTGATTCAATAGACAATGACGCACATGCAGCCTACGCGGCAAGATGTAGCATGTCTATACCTTGGGTGTTCGTGCCGCAATTCTACCAAGGGTTAAGGACCTATGACGGCGGAATCCAGCATAACTACCCAGTTGATAGGCTTCTAGAAGACTATCCAGGAACTAAGTTTGTCAGTCTATACCTAGGACCTGCGATTTACGAGGCTGGCAGACCTATCTCAGTGCTGGATGAGACGATCTCAATTTCGACGGAAGGCTCGGATTCGGATGCCACGGGTATCAAGACGACCGCAGTTCGTTATTTTATGTGCGCCGACGGTATTACGTTTCTGATAGCTCTCGTTGGCTGACCCCAGACCCACTCTTTCCTCTGCTGGCAAATTCGGGAACAAGCAATTTAATTGGTTCAGAACTTTTGGGCGCATTGCCTTCCCGGCATGAAGCGTTTGACCTGCTCCCCATTTCCTGAGCCAGGCGGTATGAGAGTTTCCACAGCCCGTA
>CAYTDR010000639.1:0-5236 GCA_964436185.1 uncultured Candidatus Obscuribacterales bacterium
GACAAGACGAATCCGTTGGGGACAGCGAAGATCACCTTGAACAAATTCGATATCGCGCTGCATGGAACGAACGCACCGCGTCAGCTTCGAGGGAACTTCAGTCATGGTTGCGTTCGTCATTCCAACGCAGATATCTTGAAACTCTACAGCATGGTCAAACCTGGAACAGTAGTCTATGTCGTCAATCAATGGAGAGGGAAGGTCCTCGATCAAAAGGATTTCGGCATTAAAGACAATGTGAAGACCGCGTCCCGTAAGAGTAAGCACCGTGCATGATGCGCTGCGGTTCATCATCAAAATCTATCTTGCCCACCTGAAGCTAACCGCTACTCTCCCTGCCGGCTGCACTCGTTTGCTACGCAGAAACGGCATATGCGCGCAGTAAGTTACTTGAGCCGCTGTGGCAGCTGAAGCCGAAGAGCCCTAATCCCTTGCCCACTAAGCCATATCAGCAGCCACAGTCACCCCAGCATTGCTTTGTTAAGAACACGCTATAGAATCTGCATGAGTCTGAATTGACGCCAGGGTGTAGTCACATCAGCAGTTTCTGCCAAAAACGCCCTTAGTAGTCATCGCCCAGTCCGAGGCCCACAGAAATCCTATGAAAGCTTCCGAGAAAGCGGTTAAGATTGTGCTGGCAACAATTATGTTGATAGCAGTAGTCGTCGCTCTGTCTGTATTACCAAGTTCCCGCCCGATCAAGAAGGAAGGAGCACTCGATCAATATACGCTACAGTATTTGATCGATCAGAGACCAGACACAATCAGGCGAATCACCATTTATCGAGACAGCAAAAAGGTTCTCGTCGACGCAAGCCCGACTGGTCTTGTTTTCGTAGATGCCGACAACGTTCTGGATCTAGTCAAGCAAGCCAAATCTAAAGGCGTAGAATACGACATTAAAGCAACCAGACCGGGTCAATCCTTTTTCCTGAGAGACGAACGAAAGGAACAGTTTGCTTTTGCTGCAGGACTGCTCGGAATATCGCTTTTGGTGTTCTTCTGGCGTAGCGGATTGCTCAAGAAAATCAACCTCAGGATGCCCGGTTCGGACTCCGTGCGTCCCGTCAAGACATGCAACTATGAGCGGTGCAAGTTCGACGATGTAGCCGGGTGCGAAGAAGCAGTTGCCAAACTGCGGCGCGTAGCGAAGTGGCTCAAGACACCTGAGTGGTATGAGCGCTTTGGTGCGAAAATTCCCAAGGGTATTCTCGCGGTCGGACCGCCAGGCACTGGTAAGACACTGCTGGCGAGGGCACTTGCCGGAGAAACCGATGCGAACTTCTACTCTGTCGATGGCTCTAGCTTTGTTGAAATGTTCGTGGGTGTAGGCGCGCGAAGAGTTAGAAAGCTGTTTTCCGAAGCCGTTTCAGAACACAAACGCAATGGAAGACCATCAATCATCTTTATCGACGAAATAGATGCTATTGGCAAACGTCGCGGTCAGGGCGGAAGCGGCTCGGATACAGAGCGGGAGCAGACCCTCAATCAACTCCTGATCTGCATGCAAGGTTTTGAACGGACTTCCGGCATCATTGTCATGGCTGCCACAAATATTCCTGATTCGCTCGATCCGGCGTTAACCAGACCCGGTAGGTTCGACTATCGAATCTCAGTAGATTTGCCGGATACCTACGGGCGCGAAAAGATCTTTGGCATTCACTCTCGAATTATGAAAGTCGCTACTAACGTGCGCATGCGTGACCTGGCGGTACGAACACCACAATTCTCCGGTGCGGACATCGGGCAGGCCTGTAACGAGGCTGCCATCGCCGCCGCGGAAAGACTGGAAGTAAGACATTCCAAAGTGGGCGCGGATGTGGAAATTTTTCCTGAGGATCTGATCGTCACATTGGAAGACTTCGATGTGGGAATTGATTATGTTCAATTCGGCGATCCACTGTTGTCTCGCGCACGAGCCCTCTCGGAAGGTGATAAACGTAATACCGCATATCATGAGGCTGGACACAGTGTCGTTCAGCAAGTGCTGCGGTATGTGGGTGCCGATCCAATCACTAAAATCACTATTGAGCCAAGAACCAAGTCAATGGGCTCGATGCAAAGTCATGCTCAGGAAGACCGCTATACTTATACTGAAGAGCAACTGCGCGCACGCATCGTCACAGCCATGGGTGGCAGAGTGGCGCAAGAGATCTTCTTGGGCAGAAAAGACACCGGCGCCGCCAACGACTTCGAACAAGCAACGAACATGTCACTATTGATGGTGTCGGAGTTTGGCATGTCAAAACTGGAGCCGATGTACATAAAGCTTCATGAGCGCCGCGCCTTCCATATAGGACCAGATCTGCAGAACGAAATAGACCGAGAGTGGAGACGCATTCTGTCGGAGTGCTACCAGCAGGCAATCGAGATAATCAAAGACAATGAAGAACGCGTAGAACGCATTGCCAATGCCCTATTGCGTGAACAGACTTTGCTCGGATCGCGATTCCTGGAACTGTGGGATGAAGGCAGTTCGCCGGTAGAACAGATCCACCGCGGAGCATAATTTCTTCCGCCTTGAACCGTTTTGTCATCCAGAGTTTCTTGCCAGCGGGATTTCCCGAACTGATCAAGAACCTGCATCACGAGCTAAAATTTGCTACTCAGGCATAAGTTCTGGATTAAGCTGAACGAACACCTTAAGGCGACTGTTGGTCCTAGTCTGGCGTCCACTTAAAACACGCTCGTGGTCTATTCAAATTTCAACACGAACTGAAAGAACTCGCTCCCTCGTTACAGCTCGCAAAACATCTGAAACAACAAGATTTGTATATTCTCGAAAAGCCAACAGGGTCGCTATCTCCGGTATCCCTCAAGGGAGTTAGCGAATTCAGCTGATGGCGAAACTTGCCTGGTGATTGACGATCACACCTGCAAATGGTGCGATCAAGTCATCACCAGGTACGTCAGCATCCGCCCACATTTTAAGGGTGGATAAAAGGAGAAAGAACAATGAGTGTTGAGCTAGCAGGTGTGACAATAAGCATCGCAGTCGCATCTTTAATGATTGTGTACATCGCTAAAGAGCTGAAAAGAATTCGAATGTTGAAGAAGGAGAAAGAAACACACTAACCACCGTATTTAGTTCCACATAATTCTGCCGTAATTGTTTGCAATCTGTTTAGTGCCCTTTGCTTGCGCCCGCTTTCGTGCTTCTTGTGCGAGGTTTCGCCTCTCAAACTTAGATGTCCAGATCAGAAGTAATGTCGAAAGCAGAGACGATCACGTCGCGTAGCTTTCATTGACCAGGGGAACCTGCGTGATTTCGCGTTTCCCTGGTCTGCGGATCGCTCCTGTTCTCTTCGGTTACTTACCGAAGAGAACAGGAGCCCTCGCGCATATCAAAGATTAGCGTACGCTTTTGAGATCATCGTTTCGCGCTTGTGAGATTATAGTGATTGAGCCAGCTCGGTCCACAAAGGCGGGCGAGAGCAGCCAATCTGTTAGCGCCCTTTCGAAAGTTTTGCAAGTTGTGCCCGACAGTCGTCTCTAAAATCAAAGGCGTATTGCTGTTGCTTGTCGTAAGACGCGAGCGCTTTGGCAAACTGCTTGCGAGCGTTTATCGCATCGCCGACAGCAAGACGATCCAGACCCTGCCAATACAGCGTATTCCCAAGATCTTGAGTGCAGACCGTACCGCCCTTGGAGAGTTCTTCGATCGCTCGTTCGAACAATTGCTGAGCCAGATGGTGCTGATTCATTTTCGAGTAGATGTGCGCTTTGATGCCCAATCCGAAAGCAAGCCACGAAGAGACAACCCCCGTCTTCCGCATTTTCTGACTCTCGTCAATAGCCTTCAGCGCTTCCTCATACTTGCCTTGGCCAGCCAAAGCGTAAGCCAGGTAATATCGTGATGAGGAAGACCATATTTGCGCCGTTGGCGTCGACAGTTTGTCAACGAGTGGAACTATGTTTCGCCACGCCTGCTCTGCTTTCTTGTATTCTTTTTTTCGAAGCAACGCCTGTGCCAAGAAAATCAATGCGATCGCCTTCTCTTCCTTGTTGCCTGGTCTCACGCTCGCCAGGCAGCTTTGAAAGTATTTACTCTCACTTTTATCGTTCATGTACAGCGCGCAATCGCCCAAGTACTTGTATACACTAAACATCTGGAGCCGATCGCCGAAGTCGGTCTCCCCATCGGAGAGCCTGACAACCTCCGCAAATCTATCGCGCGCTTCTTGATATTTTCGTTGAGCAAGCAGACATCTTCCAAGACAATAGAGCGCCCCGATATGCTCGACTTTGCTGGAGCCTGAGAATTCCACATCCTTTTCGAATAATCGCTGTGCATCCTTTAACTTGAGCCGGCTCATAAGATGATTACCCAGCTCCTCTGAAACAGAGGCAAGCAATTTGCGATCAGTTGTTCTGGTATCGCTTTTGATGGCGTCATAGAAAATGGGCAGCGCCTCCTCGACTTTGGATTTTGCCACCAAAAGTCTAACCAACCTAATTCTTAGTTCGAGAAGATCAACCTTATCGAGCGAGGCATTTCTGCATTCCGCTTTCAACTGATCTAAACAAACTTGCCAGGCATGTAAGGCCAGAGCTCCACTAAACTTATCGGATAATTCGAAGAGGCGAGCGTGCCGCAACTTTGCTGCCGATAGTCGAGAACAATTCTCCAGCAGCAAATTTAAGTACTTTTCGCTCAGGCTTCTGTTTCCACTTCGCTCGCAGGCTATCGTAAGGCACTCGTATGTATCAAGGTTGACGTTAGGACTTTCGTTTTGCAGGTCTCGGACCCCAAACTCCTGAGTCTCCTTGAATTTCCCAATCAGAAAAGAATGCCGCATTAACTGATGGATAGCTATCGGAACCAGGTCTGGGCGCTCGCCGGAACTTTCCAACAGCCTCAACATCCGCAGGTAATTCTCATAGGCAATGTTATTCTGTCCAAACCGACTGGCACTATCTGCAGTGCGAAATTCCAATTCAATGAGATCGTTTCCAGAAGTCTGACCGCGCCTATCCAACAGCTCTAATGCTTGTTTGAAGCAGTTATAGGCTCCTTGAAAGTCTTGCTGCGCAAACAGCAAATCGCCGCGGCTCATCATCGCAGAAATCATGAGCGACAATCCGCTTCTATTTTCCAGTCTGGCAGCTTGATCTGTGCAAAATAAAATTACGACTGAAAACGCTACCCTTACATCCGCCGGCAAATTCCAAATCATAGACCTGAGCGATGCCGCCCTATATCTCAAAGAAGAAGCCGCTTTTGTCTTCCTCGGAA
>CAYTDR010000640.1:0-5222 GCA_964436185.1 uncultured Candidatus Obscuribacterales bacterium
ACTGGTGATATTTTTTGAAGGAGTAATGCATGGACGCACCTGGAATGCCCCTGGATTCTATGAGGAATTTCACGCCAGCCGCTGAGCCTGAGGGCTTCGGTAAAACTCTGGGGCGTTCTTTCGCTTATTCTCTACTCCAGACTCCTACTAATGGTCTGGTACAAATCGTTGATAGAGCGATGAATACAAACCATCTCCCGGATGTTCAGATTGTCGCTCCGTGCGCGAAGGCGGAGTTTGGTTCGCTCAATTGGCACGCACAACAAGTAGGAAATGCGGCAGGCATGCTGCCCTGGTTTGTTGGGCTGAATAAGGGCGCGGGTCGCTTGCTGGGCAACCCTCAAAGGCTGGCGTCGACCGTTGCATGTTCTGAAACTTTGGCTGTGACTTCAGTATCTCGAGAGTCTGCAAGATCGGCTCTGGCTGGCTTGGCTTATGGGGGTGTTTTGACTCCATCAGATCCACTGGCGGGCAACTTCATGCTTGAACGCGTAAAAAACGGCACTGTGAGCGCTTTGACCTTTGGAACATTGGGCGGAAGTGCAACGTATCTCAAACAGTTCGGAGCGTTTAGAAGTCCGATTGCGGCAGGTGTAGCTTCGGGTGTCCCTGCAGGTTTCGTACACGCGGAGGCCAACTCGCTTTTCCATGGCAAAGGACTTGCTTCTGGCAGGGAGTTGACTGAAAGTGTTTACAGCTTCATGGTAATTGGTGGCGCATTCGGTGCTGGTCATCAGTACCTCGCAGGGCGCGGTCGGAACACTGCTGCAACAGAAGCTGCTGAATCAAAAGTCCCCGAGCAAGCCAATGTCGGCATGCAGAGGGGGCGACTCACTACTGATTCGACAGCGGGAAAAGACCCTCTGAGTACAGAGCGTTTGGCGACTGAGGCGCCACCACCAGAAGTGTCGTCTACAGCATCCGTGGTGTCGGCGGTAGCCAAGCCGACGACCGGTCATGCCGAAGCAGGCTCGGGGCTGGTCGTCGAGGCCAATGCCAAAGCACCCGGTCAAACGACATTGTTAGCCGAACTTGCCGTCAACGGTAAACTGTCCCCACCCTCCGAGGCATCTCCTGTTTCTACGAGAACGCCAGAGACTGGTCGATCGTTCCCACCTCAAGTGTTGGTGACGACGCCTGAGATTTCAGCGGCAGCTAGTCCCTTGCCCGTTGGTGCCAAAGCACCTGCGCAAACAACACGGCTAGGTGAGCTGGCAGGCAATGGTAAACCACCACAGCCGTCTGCTGAGCCTTCCCTTGCCGTGCGAACGCCGGAGACGTCGGTAGCGAGCGATAGTCCGCTGCCTGGAAAAGTACCACCAAGGGAAGCCTCTAATGGGCAACCTGGAGAACACACCACTACATTTACCTCGCACACTGGTGTTCCTGTTAGGGTCACTCACAAGAGCCGGACGGATAGTTCGCAAGAGTATCCGGAGCCGAGCAGACCTGAAAACACTGTTACTCAGGAATTCAACAATGGTGTTATGACATGGAAAGTCACGCGTCCCGATGGCTCCGTGATTGAGGTTAAATCGCCGGGGCCCTGGCAAGTAAAAACGCACAACGGCGACGTTTGGACCAAAGATGGCGAGGGCAACGTTGAATGCGTCCACAAAGATGGTTCGAGAGAGGTGGAGGTAGCCAAAACTGGTGAACACTATCGCGAGTCTTTTGAATTTCCTGGTCTAAGAGATTTGGGATTGCAGAAAAATCCTACCAAAGAACCGATGCCGGAGCGAAATGGTGAGTGGACTAAACCGCCTGAGAAACCAGCCACTCCGGAAGCAAAAGCAGAGGAGACGCCTGCGCCGGAGAATGAACCTGTCGAGGAGTCATGGCATACTAAGGTTCGCATGAACGGCGTCGAGGTGGACATTGAAAACCGCCCAGACGGTACCGAAATACTTCGCTATACCGAGCCGAAGACAGGCCACAAAGTTGTTGAGACTAGAGGCCACTATGGCGTAGAAGGGTGGAAAGTAACAGATGCCAGTGGTCGAGAAATTACTTCGGAAACTCCAGGACCATGGGAAGTCAAACTTTTTGACCGGACAGTTACTCGACATAAGGATGGCACGACAGTCGAGCAGTGGCAAAGTTCTAGAAAAGTGGGAGGCAAAGACGTTGCTGCCACTGTCTCCATGACTACTCCGCCCGACGGACGTTTTGAGGTCGAGACGATAGTGTTTAAGGACCCCAATGCTCCAGGGCAGACCGTAACTGAAACACATAGAGACTTTGCCAACTCGACTTGGACGGCTGAGCGGGCTGATGGTACCAAGTTTGATAGCAACTCCCCTGGGCCATGGTCGGTAGAATTGACTACTGGTAGTCACTCGAAGGGAAAAGATGGAACAGTAAGAATAGAAGGTGAAATACCTGAGAAGTGGGACGCTCCGGACTGGGACAATATTCAATCTGTCGAGATAAGACCGGACGGGACCGTTATTTTTCAATACAACGGACATTCGGTTTATGCAGACTATACGATCAAGCCGGATGGCACCACTCGTAGTACAACCTGGGACGACTATGATGATCAATGAGATCTGTTGATGACGTTCTGATCGAAGATTTCTGTGCGGGACGGACGGTTGTTCTTCTGTTCGCTCTCGCTAAAGCGTCGAGTTGGTCGCCAATGAAGTCTTGATTGCAGGCACAGCAAAATCCGTCCACGATGGTTTGCTGTATCGCTGAAGAAGCTAGCCTGCACCGCTAGCTTCTTCAACACTTCCCAAGCTTTAATACAAACCGACTATTTGTCTTTCATAAGCTCAGTCAAACGTTTGACCTCATCGTTCCTATCCAAACCGAAGGCAAGCGCTCGCAGCTTGCTATAGAAGAAGGAACGATCCTCGGGTTGTTCGTTTTTGATCTTGGCTTCGATCTTCTCGGCCAGTTTTTTGTACGCATCTTCTGCTGCCTTTTTGTTAGCGCCTTCCTGACCTTTTATGCCGTCAGCCAGCCTTGCCAGAAGAGGAAAGGATGGATTGTTTATATCCAGACTCTGATCTCTATCAACTGCTTTACTGGCTAAATCTTCGATTCGCTTGACTGTCTTTTCATAATTCTTTGAATCAACAGATCGGTCCTCCATATAGTCGGACAACGAGTGTTGAAATGCATAGTTAAGAGTAGGCACCCGGTCGTCGGAGACAGCAAGCGCACGTTCAGTTGATCGATTTGCGTCTTTTGTTGCACCTTTCTTCTCAGCCCCATCATCTGTTCGTTTTGCTATTTCGCGAAAAGCTAAGGCAGTGAGACTGTGGGCTACCCCATTTCCATACTTAACTTCTTCACCGGTCGCTGTAGATAACTTGTCGGCAAACTTCGGCAATCGCTCAGTCAACTCACGCAGAGTGTCCAGAGTGGTGCTCTTCCTATCTTCAAACAGCGCTTTGTATGTTGGATCGAGGGCACCATCCATAGTCTTGCGGGTCATTTTGTCGGTCGTCGATGTTGCTTTATCCAGTGCCTCAGCAGCTGGTGATTTACTAGACTCCGGCTCACCAAAATCTATGAAATCCTGATTCAACCATTCAATCTGTTGGGATGGTTCGCACTTCTGGGTGGTTGGTAACTCACTTAATTCAACAGGAATAGTGGCCGTTTGCGCCTCATCCTTTTCGGTTGGGGTGAAGTGCGAACTTTCAGTATAATTTCCAATTTCGGAACTCATTTTGCATCCTCCAAAGAGCGTCAGGAATCGCATAGGCGTTCAGGTTCCACTGTTGACGACCAGCTCGTGGCAAGAGCTTAGACCATCATCAGTGCATTGCAGGTGGTATCATCTTCTCTCAGTTCGCTCGATCGAACACCGAGAAAGAAGAAGTCGCTGTAAGCTTCGACCGCTGCAATTTACTAGCCGCGCATTGAAACCGTTCGTTTGTTTATTGCTGACCGGGTACCATTTATTCAGACTAACTTCGAATGGTGGCTGAATGTTTGCAGTCGAGCCGGCCTAAGATTAGATTTGAAGGAAAGCGCCATCTGTTAAAGGCGTCCCACTGAGCTAGTGGGAGGGGAGACCGATGAGTTCCGGATTAAGGCCAGTCACCTTCAGTCCGTTGTCGTCCACTAAGACTGCTCCGCATTCTTCAGCCGGTACGCTCCAGGTTTCGAAGTAGTTTCTCACGACCCAGCCGATAAAGTCGTCGGAGTTGACCTTGCGCCAGGTCCAGCCGTCTGAGCGCTCGATTGCTGCCACACTGCCGTCGCTTTCGTATTCGAATGAGTACATCGGCAAACCACGGTCGTACTGAAATTCGGTAATTGTGCCCGTTTCGTCCCGAACTACCAGATGTCCGAACTGGTTAGCCAGCGGTTTGTTGGAACAGCGGCTGCGCTCTTCGGTCCTGTGTGGCTTGTTTGGCGACCATGGATCGAACTGAAAGACAGGTTGATTCATCCAGTCGCGGCTGTAATTATGCATTCGAGGGATCTCCTACTAGGCGTTGGGCTGGGCTAGCGCGGGCAATGACTTAAGAATCTGGTCGATGATTGCGTCGGTCATTTCTGATGTGGACACGCGCCGACCTGCTGGTTGCTGGCTCGAGATCAGGTCGGATGTTCTCAATCCGTCCTCCAGGCTTTTTTCAATTGCGTTCTCGATGCATCGTGCTTCTTCGTCGAGATTAAACGAATACCTGAGCATGAGAGCGGCAGACAATATCTGGGCGATTGGGTTTGCCAATCCTGGTTTGTCGGCAATGTCCTGCGCGCTGCCGCCGGGTGGCTCGAAGAGTCCGAAACCGTTGGCGGTCAGGCTTGCCGAAGCGACCAGCCCGAGGGAGCCGGGAATAGCGGCTGCCTGGTCGGAAAGGATGTCGCCAAACATATTAGAGGTGACGATTACGTCGAATTGAGATGGATCGCGCATCAACTGCATTGCACAATTGTCGACCAACATGTCCTGAGTTTTGATTCCAGGGTACTCTTTGGCTACCTCGTGGAAAACCTCTCTCCATAGCTGTGAGGTGGTGAGAACGTTAGCTTTATCGACGGAAGTGACGAACCGGCTGCGTGTGGTCGCTGCCTGGAATGCTGCGTGTGCTGCGGCTTCTACTTGCTCTTCGGAATAGTGACACTGGTCGATGGCATAACGTAGCCCTTTTTCCTCGCCGCGTTCATGATGACCGAAATAGCAGTCACCAAGGAGCTCTCGCACGATAAGAATATCGACGCCCTTTTCCAGGATTTCCGGTTTCAAGGGAGAGAGC
>CAYTDR010000641.1:0-5222 GCA_964436185.1 uncultured Candidatus Obscuribacterales bacterium
GGTGTTCAAGAGGCACTGATAAGAGCAGCAGGATGCGGTGTGTGCAACAAGATCCACCAAGATGATAAAGGGGTTATGTGCCTTTGTGTATTTGGGTTGCCCAAGCACTCGTCAGAGGATCAGTTCAACTACGCTACTCAATTTAGGCTCCCAAACAGCGGCAGACCAGTCAGCTAGCAGAGACCTCAGATTGGCAAGCAATGTTATCAGCCTTCATTGCAGCACAACCTTCCAGGAGCTATTCAGGAAGTTCAGCGAGATGGAAAAGAAACATCCTGGAGAGCTTCGACTTTTTAGAGCGTACAACTACTTGGAGCAAGGACAGATCAAGAGCGAGGTAGATGATCTAGATTATGTTCTTAAACATCCGGACCCGTACGTGACTTACTACCTATCGCGCGAAGCTCCTTACCTGAGATCGTCGACGAGAGACGAAGCATTGGAAAAGTTGAAACTCGATACTTACCTGGAGCGCTCGGATGCCCTCGATAAACTGGGCAGACAAAAGGAAGCATTGACCGACCTTAGTGCTGCAATCGATATAGATCCGGACGATACGGACAATCGCATTCTGCGAGCGATGATGCTTTCCAATATGGGCAGGCACAAAGATGCAATAACCGACATGGAACTAGCGCTTACAAAGGACGATGTCACAAATAGGATTATTCTTGCAATGATCTATGAACGCATGGGTGACATTCAGAACGCGAGAAGAACGTATGAAGAATCCGCCAAAACAATGACTCTCGATAGCGGCGCAATTACAAATGCGTTCGTGTACAAGAAGCTTGGAAATGAGTCCAAGTACAAGGCAGCCATGAAAGAAGCAAAGGACAGACAAGAGCTACAAGATTCCCTTGCAGGGCAGCTGTTCTCGCAGGACTGCAGACTCCCGATCGTTTGGAATGAGCTACCGAAACAGCACAAGATTTCGAAGAAACGCAGGGAAACGCACGGGTAACGCAACACTGGCTACAATATCCGAAGTTAGCTTCCAATCAACAAAAACCGACCATCTTGGCGCTACATTACTTGCTCCAGCGACAGCCTCACTGCTCATCTGTAATATTGCCACTCGATGTGGAAAGCGGAGGAAGCCTGGCGCCGAGAGCTAAGGAACGTCTCGCTCCTGGACGTTCTTCTTGACGCGGCACCGCAAATAAGTGCAGAACGCGTTGAGAAATCGCAAAAGTGGCTGGAAGAGGCGCTGAGCCAGTAGATCGAGACGTGGCGAATTGGCGTGTCAGTCCATGCAAGAAATTTGCAAAGAATTCTCCTCATAATATCGAAACGAACGATAAATCGGACGGGCGAAGGAAATAAAGGCGGAGCAGCAAAACAGCTGCAAGGTCGGTGTTCTCAATGTACCGTTTGAAACGAGGAGGACTCAGGATGACGCAAGGTGCTGGATTTTCTCAAGACCTTACAGGCGTGCTACTGCCTGAACTCTGCCTCACAGAGGATGAGGATGAGGACGAGCCTTGCTCCAACATTTCAAACTTTCTTCCGGAGCTGCCCAGCGCAATTTCAACGAGTTATGAGGCGAATGTGCAAACCGATTGCACACCAACGCTACCACAGGCAGTGACCGATTCGATCTCGCTTTTGCAAGACCGCTGTTCACCGGATGCGACCCTTGATCGCATGTTTGCAACGGTTGTCTCATGCTCAACCTATGAGTGGGCTGGTCTTGGTCCACTGGTTGATGAGTTGAACCGGTATTTCGAAGTCGAGTCTTAAGCAGGCGTTTTCGATCCGCATTCATTGCGAGAGGGAGTGTAATGTCAGACACGAGGACCGCGCCCGGGGATGGCTATGCAGAGGACGAACCGACAGATACCGGTGCGTCGGCAGCAGAGCGCCTGATTGGCGAGGTTTTCGGCGAGGCATATGCAATTCGACTCCCTTCTCCTACTGCTCGGCCAAGTGCCGATGGTGGCGCGGTCCTACAAGATAAGGTATACACTGCGGGTCCCAAGATATTCTTCGACGCAGAGGGAAAACCGCTCGATGCGAGCAAGGGAACGAGAGCTGGTGATGCTGGTCTAGTTGTATCCTCGAGTTCGCTTCCTGGTGGCAGCCGCCTTTTCGAGATTTATAACTCCGCCGATAGTGCCGCACGCGGTGAGCCGGCAGTGCGTATGACATTCGATGCTAAGACGACAGGCGGAAAGCGTGCTGAGACGAGGCGACTCTATGGTGCGGATTCGAAGGATCCTGTTGCCACCATTGAAACTACAACAGACCAAACCTCAGGCGAGAAAGTCTTCTCGGTTAAGACTGCCGGTGAAGAGCAGAAAATTGTTCTGGACAAGAACGGCAAACCGCTTTCTGTCGAGCTGACGAGTTTGGTGGCCGGACCGGATGGTGCAGGAGCTACACCACATTCGGTGTCCGTTCAATTCGCGGATGACGGGACAGCGAAGGTCAAAATCGACGGTCGCGAAGTGGAAGACCAGGAAGTCAAATCCCGGTTTATCGAGGCTGCTATGCGCTCCGTCGACCGTGCCCAGGGGCAAAGCGAAGCACGCGGCAGTGCTGCCATGCGGCTTCTACCTGAGCTTACGAAGATGGTCGGTGAACAGATAGGTCCGACACCTACGAGACAAGAGGATCTACTGGCGCTCGATTACTTCAGGGCAAAAGATCCGGTCACCCGCAAAGCTGCACTCGAAGGTCTTGGCCAGTTGACCGACGATAATGGGCGGATGCGCTTTGCGCAGGTGAAGCTTATCGATCAGACGATCAAAATCGATGAGCTGACGAAGCTCCTCAAGTCGCAAGCATTGACTCCGCAGGCACGCGAGCAAGCACAAAAAGATTTGGTGGCAGCCGTCAAAGGACTTTCCCGGAGCATGTCGGATCGAGGTCTCGGGCCCGACTCATCAGCGGCAGAAAACAGGCCGGCGCGACCCGATGCGATGGATGACGCTATAACCGGTGTCTTCAAAAGACTTCGCGAACAAGGTTTCGGCGCGGCAGTCGAGCAAGGATTGCAGCAGGGAATGGTCGACCGGCAGCAAGAGCGTCTTCGCCTGCAGGACGCCACCGGTCGCTTCGCAAAACCTGATGCCACAGCCGCCGATCGGGAGCAAGCCCTGAAAGAGCTGGGCGAGCTGAATCGCTCCTTGCCAAGAAGAGAACTGACCGATCTGGTCAAAGAGCTTTCCGCCGCAGATGCGGTGTTGCGCATGAAAGAGTCAAAAACTCCGGCGGAGCTTGCACGAGAGCTCACACATCTGAAGGCGCTCGGCGAAGGCGGCAACAGATACGCGGCGAAAGTCAGTCATTATTTGAGCGGATCTGGCAGCATCGCTCTGGTGCCTGATCTACTCGACTCCAAGAATCCGGCAGTAGCCGACCGAGCAGCAAAGACTATCCGAGATCTATTGGCGAAACCTGATGGAGCGGCTGCAGATCTCGTCGGTGGAGTAAGAGTCAAGGACATTCTCCGAGACCTTCCTGCGGACGGAAAAGCTACTCTCGCCGATCTTCAAAATGCGAAAAGACGCCTTGAAGGCATCGCCGCTGAAAGCACCGTAGCCGGTGACATGCTCAAATGGAGCAAGTCCGAAGAGACTTTGAGAAGATTAGAAGATCCGGCAACTTCGAAACAGGCGTTCGAAGATCTCAAAGAAGCCTATCGTCGCGGTGAGCCCTCGGCGAAGTTGGCAATGAGCAGAATTTTGCTCTCCGAATCCGGTGATTTGCAGCGCAAATGGCAGGCTCTGGATTCCACTAAGGCATTGCTCGACGGTAAACCTGGTGGAAGGTTGGATCTGTCCGCCCTTTCAGCCAAAGAGCGAAGCGAGCTTCGTCTATCAGCGATGGCAGAGATGAAAGAGAGTGGGCTGAAATTGAACGGTCTTAGCCGCAGTGAGATCTCGGCACTTGGTCTCGCCTATCAAACCAACTTCGGCGATGAAGCCTTCAGATCTGGTGCCCGGGAGTTCTTCGAGGCAATGTTCACAAAGGGCGTCACCGCCGATGAGCGAAAACTCAACGACGAACGAGCCATCCGCGCGGCGAAAGAGACCGAAGTGGGTCTCAACGGGCTCTTCGATGCTCTCAGTTTAAGTGATTCAAAAAAACCAGGCGGTCGAGCCCTTTTGTATGAGTATGCAAAAGGAGCGAGCAGCCAGGACAACGTCTTCCTGGCAGGGGATCGTTCTCGCCTGAACGACATTGGCGACAGTTTTGAAAAGCATATCGAACAAATAACCGAGAAAGCCAGAACCGGCGATCGATCTGCCTTGCTGCTTCTGGGCTTCATAGCTGGTGGCATGGGCAAAACAAACACGAAGAACAATCCGCTCCAACTGAACAGCGAATCCACTGCCATGGTCCCAGGAGACGCTCGTGCCAAGAGAGCCGGCGCAGTTCTGGAAGAGATTGCCAGATCCAGACCTGACGATGTTGTGTCAGCGTTGAGCGACAGATTGCTCACGACTTTACCCGACAAGGGTGTGCGCCTGGAGACGTTGGGCAAGGTGATGGCTGCATCCGGTAAGTTTACGCATCAGGGTAAAGATGCGCTGCTCATGGGACTATCCTCGAGCGACAAGCAAGCAAGAGAAAGTGCCGCCCGCGGTGTCGTCCTGGGACTGCGCAGGTTCAGCTCCAAAGAGCTCGGAGAATTGGTTGACCGCCCCTCGAAGGAGTTGGCAGTCGAGTTGACCCGTAACATGGATCGCATACCGGCACGCATTGGCGAGGATCTAGCAGGTCGATTGACTGAATCGATACTCAGAGGTGGCAATCGAGAAAACATACGGAATCGGATCGAGATGCTGGGTACGCTCGGGCGTTTCGTCTCGGCGAAGGACATCGAATCCTTGTCCAAGCTAGCCGGCAAGGACGGTTTGCGCCGACTTGAAGGAGTCCTTCGAGAACACGTACCGAATGATGAACTGAGCGAAGCCGCCAGAGATATGCAGAAAGTGGTGGGCAAGTCGCTTCTCTCGATCGCCGAGTCATCACTGACAGATCGTGGCCGGGCACGTGCAATTACCGCTCTTGCTAATGGCGACTGGGGAATCAACTTACGAGAGGATCATAAGTTCCGGTCGAGCCTCGACTCATTCGGCAGGACTCATGCAGATAATCCGACGGTCTCCGAGGCCATAAGTCGAATCAGCGGCACTGAAAAACCATCTCTTGCCGCGCAGTTCCGGGCCATGGGATTGAAAGCCATGTTCGGCGACAGCTATCGGCAGGCG
>CAYTDR010000642.1:0-641 GCA_964436185.1 uncultured Candidatus Obscuribacterales bacterium
AGCGGCACCGTAATTAGTGCCAAGGCAATCAGCACAACTGCGCTCAAAGTAAGTGCTAGCGGGCTGTTTGTTGTCTGGTGAAGCGCGAGTGGCTCATTAATGTCTGCGGATGTTTTATCTTTGAGCAGGAGATTTAGTTCTCGAGCAACTTCGTCCATTGAGCTAAATCTCTCGTTCTGGTTTTTTGCCAGAAGTCGGTCCACAAGTTGTTGTAATCCTGCTGGAACATCAATGTTGCATAGTGCATTCAACTTCGGCGGTGCTTCGTTCTGGTGCAGCATGAAAGTTTCGAGCGGCGTTTGACCCATGAACGGTGGACGGCCTGTCAACATGACGAACATTACGCAGCCCAGTGAATACTGATCGGCTCGATGCGTGATTGATTTCTGGTTGAGAGTCTGTTCCGGGCTCATGTAAAATGGACTGCCGATAACGTATCCAGTGGATGTGATTTGTTGATCGGTATCACTATCAGTATCATTGTTCGCCATCAGCTTGGCTATACCGAAATCCAGCAACACCGCACGCGTTGGTTTCCCGTTAACCTGGAGCATGATATTACCAGGCTTTACGTCGCGATGGATGATGCCGGCTTTGTGGGCATGCGAGAGAGCGGCGCAAAGCTGTAGAACGATGTCATA
>CAYTDR010000642.1:651-5209 GCA_964436185.1 uncultured Candidatus Obscuribacterales bacterium
GTTCTGCCTTCTATAAACTCGATGGCGATGAATGGAATGTTTTTTTCGGAAAGTCCGAAATCAAAAACCTGGGCAATATTCGGATGATTCAGCTGGCTGAGAATCTTGGCTTCGTTTTGGAATCTGAGAAGCTTCTTCTTCGTGACGATGTTTGTTTGTAGGACTTTGAGCACAATCTTCTTGTCCAGGAGCATGTGCCGGGCCGCGTAGATGTTGCCCATGCCACCGGAGCCAATGAGCTCATTCACTTCGAACTTCTCGAGAATTGAGGAGCCGAGATCCACTGATGCCTCCCACTCGATTAGATCTTGTCAGCTTTCTTGATTCGTTCCAATTTTTCTGCTACCTCTTTCGCCTCACGATTTCTGTTGACCTTGTTGAGTTGCTCAATCAAGTTTCGTCCATAGGTCTCTTCTCTGTCATGGATCTTGCATGCATAATTGAAAGCCATTTGACTAAATTTGATTGCTTTGTCCAATTTGTTTTGCTTGGCATAGGTACTTGAGAGAGTAATGCATGCATCGCAATAAAGACACTGGAACACCTTGTCGGAAGAGTGGAAGTTGGACGGAAGTTTCTCGAATGCACCGACTGCCTCGAGGAATAGTTTTGTCTTGGTATTTTCGTCTGCTGTGCAGTTAGCAATTTGAACCTTCATCTTGATGAATCCGGGCAAGTCTTTTTGTTTTAAGTAGTAATTGAGAGTCTTCTGGAAGTAAGGGAGCGCATTATCGCGCTTGCCTGCAGTGTAAAGAGTCCATCCGATCCTCTCGTTTACCATACGATGGGCATTATCATTCTTGGCGAGATACCGATTGACATGGAACATTGCTTTCTTGGCATACTGAAGTGAAGCGGAGTGTTTTTGCAAACAGTTTTCCCAGTCGGCAAGATAGACCATCCTTTCAACCACCTTTGGGTCGTTTTTGGCATAAACGTCGGTGAATGAGTTCAGTGAGTACTCTCCGACTTCCATTGCTTGCTGATAGAGACCGACCGACTTCTCTTGAATCCCCGTTTGCCAGATGACTACCGCTTTGGTAAACATGCAGTCGGAAAGCAATACTCGATTGCCAATGCTTTTAGCTTTGTCGATTGCCTTGTTGACATAGAGCAAGGCTTTCTGCCTGTGTGCCAGTGCGAGCTCATACGCAGAAAGACGCAAAAGACAGTAGATCACTGCTGAGCCTTTGGGTTGTACCTTTTCCAAAATCGCCATGCATTGTTTTGTTAGTGCGAGTTTTTTCGGGAACGAAAGATTGGGATCTATGTCTTGATTTCTCGTATCCATGAATATAGTTTGAGACACTGTATTGCTGAAAATACAACATGGACATTTCTTTGAAAGTGCTTCAATAGTGGCTTTAGGAGTACGCTTGTCGAGCACCACAAATGAAAGAGAAGGAAATCTAGCCAGTGTCGCCAAGCCTTTCTCCGTCACGTTGGTACTGGAGATGTCCAGCCAGTTTAGCATCGGCAGGCTTGAGAGTTTTGTCAGGTCTCGGTCTCCGATCCCCGTATTGGCTAGAATGAGCTGCTGCAGGGTTGTTATGCCGACAAGACTATTAACTGAGTCGAGTTTTACGCCACTAAGGTCGATAGTAAGCAGTTTGGCTTTTGAGTTTACAAAGCAGGCAAGGTCTTTGTCTGTTATCGTGCTCTCGGGAGCGGTTAAAATCTGAATCTCTTCGCTCCTCGATGCCTCCTCCAGAGCTTCCGCAGTTACGAACTTTTTGGCTCGGAACTCCGCTGGATTACTCGGAAGACCATCGGGAAGTTCTTCTTCAAAGCCCTGAGGTACATTAATGCTAGTGTAGTAGGCCGTAGCGGTCTTGGGCATTTCCTCAGACTTCCTTGGACAGAAAGTGGTGCCTAAAACAAAACCGATCAGCAGGACTGCGACGATCGATATGCTGATCATCTGCGATCGACTTGCCTTCCTGATTGAGCCATCGATACTCTTAATTTGGGTTCGTTCAATCTGAGTGTCATCTTTCCGCTCAAAGAACAACTGCTCGGCTGCTTGCTCAATAGAATCGAATCTCTTGTTGGGATCTTTCTCCAGCAGTTTGTCGATCAGATTCTCTAAGGCTCCGGGAATGCTCTGATCGCATACGGATGATACTTTAGGTGAAACTTCTTGCCGGTGAAGTAGTATTGTATGTAGTGCGTTGTCACCAACGAATGGTGGCATGCCTGATAGCATTTCGAACAGGACGCAACCAAGTGAGTATTGATCCGTTCGATTGTCGACGGGCTTTCCCTCACACTGTTCCGGACTCATATAGGGCGGACTGCCAATTAAGTCTCCAGGTCGGGTGAGAGAACCAGAATTTTCCTCGGGATCCAGTGTGGTCAGTTTGGCAATGCCGAAATCGAGCAGTACTGCCTGCGTTTCGCCGCCGGTGTGCCGAATCATAATATTGCCTGGCTTGAGATCTCGATGAATAATGCCGGCCGCGTGAGCATGGGCAAGGGCATCGCAAAGCTGGCGGACAATCGGCACAGCCTCATCCACAGACATCGGACCTGAGTCTGTCAATGTTTTATTGAGGGGAAGTCCCTCGATGTACTCGATGGCGATGTATGGGCTGTTGTCGTGCAATCCGAAGTCGTAGATCTGGGCGATGTTCGGATGGTTCAGCTTGCTCAACGCCCTGGCCTCGTTCTGAAAACGAACGTACGACCTTGGGTTGACTATCCCGTCTGGAAGAACCTTGAGAACGACAATGCGATTTAAGAGTATGTGGTTGGCTTTATAGATCGAGCCCATTCCGCCTGAGCCAATGTGCTCGATCACTCTGAATTTCTCGAAGACTACCGAACCACATACTAGTTCCAAGCTGAAATCTCCAAAACTGCATTACATTGATGGGTGAGGTAGGTTCTTGCAGTAAGCATCAGCTTGCAGTAAAGCTATTATTCCAAAAACAGGCAACAAACAATCCTCAAGCGCCAAAGCCTTACCTGTGGGTGTCTGTGAACGATTGATTGACGCACTATTCTGGAATAATAGCTTTACCATCGGGAGATTGCGTTTTGGATTTGACCAGCGGCTCGAAAGTCTTCGACAAGTTCGAGATTATCGAGCAAATCGGTGCTGGAGGGATGGGGACGATATACAAGGCAAACCACATCCTTCTGAACCGAGTCGTCGTCCTCAAGGTTCTTTCCATCAGCACGATCGTCAAGAACTCGTTTATTCGTTTTCAAAACGAGGCGAAAACGCTCAGCAAGCTAAATCATCCTGGCATTGCCCAAGTGTACGATTTCGGACTGTGCGACAACATCCCCTACATCGCCATCGAATTCATTGATGGAGAGACGTTGACGTCGGTGCTCTCCCGATCGGGACCGCTTTCGTTCGCGGATGCATTGCCCCTGATTCTGCAGTTGTGTGAAGCACTCTGCCATGCGCACAGTTGCGACATAATTCACAGGGATCTGAAGCCAAGCAATATAATGCTGCGCTCCGGCGAAAAGAACCAGGCAGTGCTTCTGGATTTCGGCATCGCCAAGCTTATGGGTGAGAATTCGCAAGATGGCGGAACTCTCACTCGTGCCGGCGACATCATCGGCAGTCCGCCTTACATGAGTCCTGAGCAGTGTGCTGGTCAGCCAGTATCTTTCAATACCGATCAATACTCTCTTGGATGTGTGATTTTCGAGATGCTGGCCGGCAAACCACCTTTTATCGGTGAGAGCGCACTATATACGATGCTCATGCACCAGCAAAAGGAGCCCGCTAGCCTCGCCTCCGAATGTCCTTTCCCAGTTCCGGAAAAGCTCGAGGATATTGTAGCCAGATTGCTGGCGAAAGGCGCGGCGGAGAGATTCGAATCGATAGATGCTGCATACGCTGCGCTTAAGTCGCTTGATGTGGTGGGTAGTCGGGTTTCTCTCGACGCAGTTGCGGACGAGGATCTTAATTCTACACACGTACGGGAGCCTTTCAAGATTGACAGTACGGATCAGGAGACGGGCCTAGAGCCTATCTTTTCCACGATTCTGTTCTGCTTGGTTGGTGGTCTGATCTATTTTGGGGTGAACCTGTATAACGCACATACGAAGCAGCCTATCATCCGAACTAGAAAATATGTGTCTTCCTCTGTGTCCGAATCTTCGACTGTCGATGCGACTTCAACGGCGACAGCAAATGCACTGAAGCTAATCAACTATAAGGGCAACAATATGCTGGAGGATATAGATCTCAAAGAATGGCGGTACTTCAAGAACTTGCAAAAGGCTGATTTGTCAGCGGCCCATTCCATCACCGACAAAGGTTTGCAGGTCTTGGAAAATATGAAGATTATAGATTTGAACGTCAACCACTGCGACATCAAGTCCGTGGAGCATATTCGGCGTCTCTCCTATCTGCAGACTCTCAATATCGAAAACACGCTCATTGGAGATGAGGAGCTAGACCGCCTGTCCAACTTGAAAATGCTTAGGACTCTTTGGATTGCAAACACAAACATAACACCACGCGGTTTGCAAAAGCTGAAGAATATTCCTACCCTCACCGTTGTTCATCTGTCTGACAAAGGAATACCGCCTG